>JAJRST010000290.1 GCA_024278645.1 bacterium
CTCCCCTTCGCCCGGGTCCGGCGTCCAGGCGCTGCCATAGTAACCGAAATCCGTTCCATTGCCAAAATAGCAGTTGTACTGAACGAACGGGGCCCCCAGCGAATGTCCTGTATTGCGGAAGATGCCATTCTCCCCGTTGTCAGCAATGATGTTGTTATATATTTCCGGGGAGGGTTCTATCTGCATATAGATGCCGGAATGTGCGTTGTCTACAATTGTATTATTGACGAGCACTGCCTGAGAATTGTTATTGAGATAAACGCCTGTCCGGTTGTCGCGGATGATACACCGCCGCACTGTCAGGTTGTCCCCGTCCGACAGGATGCCATTGCCGGCCGCGCCGTCTCCGTTGTCATTGCCGGCGATCGTAAATCCTTCGATAACGGCGTCCCGGGCGCCCTTGATGAGTTGCGGCTGGCCGCTGCCGGAGATAATCGTCCGCAGCGGCCCCGATTTACTTTTCAGGATCACGCCATCTTTCATGGCGATGAACTCCGAATAGGTCCCGGGCAAAACAAGAACAGTATCGCCCGCCTGGGCGACGCTCAACGCCTCATTTATCGTGGAATAATACAAAGGCACATGAATGGCGCGCGGCGCCAGTGTCAACTCGTACGCGTAGGCGGCGCCGGCATTTTCGCCTTTTTCATCTTCTTTTCGCACGCCGACGATCACCATGTTGCGACTGACCGCTGTGGCCAGACCAAATTCGTCGCCCGCTTCGCCGTCGGACGCCGTCAGCTTTTGTGTGCCGTGCCACGTTGAGCCGTCAAATTCATAGACAAAGGCCTCTCCGGTAGAGACGCCGTCCACACTCATCTGATGGTCGCCGATGCAGAGTACGTTCGCCTCCATGGATACTGATGCGCCGAACATTACGCCATTCAAAGAAAACAGCTTGAACCTGACGGTCCATTCATTGCCGTCCCATTGATAAAGATAGACGGATCCCCTGCTGACGCCGTCGTTGTCGTCCCGGTACGCTCCAACCGCCAACCAGCGGCCGGCCTTGGCGACGACATGGAACAAATCGCCGGCCTCGCCGTCGTAGGCGATCAGCTTTTGCGCTTGACGCCAACTTCCTCCCTTGGGGTTGAAAAGATACACCGCCCCGGCATCCTCGCCGTTTTCGTTGTCATCGTAGCGGGCGCCGACAAAGGCGTAGCCCTTGCTGATATCCACCGAAACGCCGAACCAGTCTCCCTCTGCGGCGTCGTCGGCCGTCAGCTTGGCCTGCTGCGTCCATACCGAGCCGCTGCGCTCAAAAACATAGGCCGAACCGGAGCGAGTCCCGGCGTGGTCGTCAAAAAAGCGCCGACGATCAACCTGTCGCCCTTGAGAGCCACATCAATGCCAAATCGTTTGTCCGCTTTGGCGTCATGCGGCGTCAGTTTCGCCTGTTGCGTCCAATGTCCGCTCTCGCGGTGAAAAATGTACACCGCGCCCGCCTTTTCGCCATCTTCGTTATCCCAGACGGCGCCCACGGCCAGATACTCGCCGTCGATGGCCACCGAGTAGCCGAACAACTCTCCGGCGGCGCCGTCATCCGCCATCAGCCTGGCCATCGGCGCCCATATATCGTCCTGAAAATTGTAAACATAGGCGGCCCCGGCGTCCTCTCCCTTTTCGTTGTCATCAAAGGGCGCGCCCACCACGGCGTAATGGCCGTCTATGGCCACATCCTGTCCGAAAAAGTCGCCTGCGGCGATCTCCGCGACCGGAAGCTTGGTTTCAACGGGAGGCGGCGCCGAAGGATTGGAAAACATGACGCTTTGAATGTCTTGCCGCGCGGCGACAAGCGGCAGCGTGATGATCATGAAAAACACCCCCAGAACAAACGCAACAGTTTTTGATTGATGCATGGTCCTTCTCCTAAAATTAAAAGGTTAGCTTGTTTATCGTCTCCTATATATTAAAAGAAAGCCGGGAAATATTGAATTATTTTTTCATGAAAAAATCGTGGTCAGCGGTGCGGCGACGGCCTCCCATACGACAAAGGCTTCGGCTCGCCTTCTTCACAACGGCATGTCGCCGTGAAGGGATCGTCATTGACGCCGGACGAACGCCCGGCGTCAATGACAACGTAGTAAAAGATTGGAGTCTTGCTTTTTGCACCTGGAAAACAAACAGCAAAGACGCAGGTTTATTTCATCAGTATCATCTTGCCCCTATCCTCGATCGTGCGCTCCTCGCTGATGACGCGAATGCGGTAAAAATAGACGCCTGAAGCCGCAGGACCTCCCAGATCAGTTCTGCCGTCCCACTGCACGGAAAAACGGCCGGCGGATTTCTTCCCATGCACCAGACGACGCAGCTCGCGTCCGAGAACGTCGTGCACTGTCAATTCCACAAAAGCGGCGTGCGGCAGGTCGTATTCGATCGTCGTCGAAGGGTTGAACGGATTGGGATGCGCCGGATAAAGTCGAAACGCCGCCGGCTGATTGGCCGCCAACCGCGAGTCCACGCCCGCCGGCCAGGTATGGTAAAGCGCGCCCATGTCCGCACGCGAGCCGTCAGGATCTTCAGGACTCGAAGGATCGCCGGCGTCAATGCACGGAGAAGCGGCCGACAAATGATAGTCAAACGGAGAGCCGCCCACAAACTGCGGATCCGCAAAAACATCCCCGGCGCCGGGTTCCGGCGTCCACTCGCTGCCGTAATAGCCAAAGTCGACCCCATTGCCAAAATAGCAATTGTACTGGATGA
>JAJRST010000291.1 GCA_024278645.1 bacterium
CGTAAAACGAAAACCGCCGACCATATCCTCGCCGCTGTCGCATTCGCCAAAATAGATTTCATTGTTCGCGGTTGAAAAGGAGCAATTGTAATGCACAGTCCCCGCATCATCGGTTCCCTGGGAGACATAGCGCGCGAGATAGATCTGCGCATTTCCATTGAGGACGGCGACAAAAAAGACGATGATTGCCCAAACGACATTTACTCGAGATTTCATCAAGCCTCCTTTCCCTCTTTGGATGTACACATTACCTCTGCGCCGTATTGTCGCCGCAGTTTATCCATTTAATGCGAAAAAATCGGCGGCCTTATTGCAACACCAGCATTTTGCGCGTTAGTGCAAAATTCTGCGAGACCATCCTGACGAAATAGGCGCCGGAAGGCACGAGCTCGCCATCAGCATTACATCCATCCCAGACAACCGTATGAACACCCGCCGGCTGTCTTTGGGCGACAAGGATCATTACCTGGTCGCCTTTTATGTCATAGATGGCAATCCGGACGACTGCTTTTGTCGGCAGTTGATATTTTATGGTCGTGCTCGAATTGAACGGATTGGGATAATTTTGAAGTAAATCAAAGTCATTTAACCTTGACTTTCGGCCAACAAGGATTCGAGTATCAACAACCGTTGAAAATGTCCATACATCCGACCATTCGCTTGCGCCATTCCTGTTCTCCGCACTGACTCGCCAATAATATGTCGAGCTTTTCTCAAGGTTTGTTAACTGAAATGTGGTGTCGACAACGTCATGTTGCTCAATTTCCATTGTTGAAAAATCCGGGCTTTTCGAAACCTGCACATTGTAGGTGGAGGCGCCGCTCGAGGCATTCCAAATCAACTTTAAATCAGGGGGAATTTCAGCGGCGCCGTCGACCGGCGCTTGCAGTTCAGGCGTCAATGGGAGGCCAGAATAATGAATGGTCATTTTTAGCTTGTTCAGAGCCCCGGGATTGGTTATTAGCAGACTGTCGTTTCCCTTCATTTCTCTATTAACAATAACGCCGCCAAACAGGTCCAGCAAAAGTCCGGTAGTATTCTCCGGCAAATCCCAGATGATTGTAATCTCGGCGCCTGTCCCGACCTGATATTTTAATTCGTGAATTTGGCTGCCGGCAAAAAGAACATCGCCCGCTCTAAAATCTTTATAGCAGCCCTGTCCCAACTGGGGCAGACCTATATCATCCCCAACAAAACGCGCTTCAAAAACGCCTCCAGGTGGAAACGGGGGCAATTCTTTTTCACCCAACCCGGCATCCAGGGTGTCGGTCGCCGCAGGGTCCAAGCCAAAGTGTAATATTTGACTGGCGCCAGAATGATCTTTAATCAAGAGGATGTTATCTATCTCACTTGCCGCCGCCAACAATGACATCAATATAACAATCATACCTAATGTTAAATTTTTCATCCCAATCCTCCATGATTCGATTTTTTACCTGGTGCTACTGCAGAACGATCATCTTTTTCACACTTTTAAAGTCACCCGCTTCAATCGTGTAAAAATAGACGCCGGATGAATAGCGTCTGGCATTACATTCCACTTTGTAATATCCAGCATCAAATCGCTTGTCGACCAATGTTTCAACCCGTTTACCCAGCGTATTAAAAACGACTATCTTGACATGTTGCTCACGCGGCAAAGCAAAAGAGATGGTTGTGGTTGGATTGAATGGATTTGGATAATTCTGGCTTAATTCGTACTCTGTCGGCAGAGATGATTGTGCCGCCGGGATTATTTTTATTTTTGCCAACGCCCGGGGAATGGCGATCTCGGTTTCATTCGCCAGCGTGCAATCCAGAACGGCGCCTCCGATTGCGTCGGTAAGTTGTAAACGGTATTCTGCTAAATTCATCGCCCGCACTTTTACAGGGAATTGGGCTGACGAGATCAGCACTTGCAACCCGTTCTCCTTCAACGTTTCCAACTGTCGATTGCTGCTGAATCTCACATCAAAAATGCCGGCAGGGGGAAGCGGCGGCAATTCAAAACCGCCATCGAAATCCTGATTGCAATCCAGGTAGACGCTTCTTGTCTCTCCCCGGCCGTCCTCAAACAAGAGCCGTGGGATCGTACTTGTCGGTGCAGGAGAAGAATGATCCCTTACCGTTGATGCGATCATCTTGCCGAGGCCGTCCGATGGGGCGAGATGCAGAACGCCTGCCTGAGAGACTTTGATCCAATATCCCTTGCCGGTCTTGAGCATAGCAACGCTTTGATAACCATTGTCAAACTCGTAAAAATCAGATTGAATGATTCCTGAAGGATCACTGGAAATTTGAGCAATCGGCACATTGGAATCAAACGGGCCGATAATATTCCAGCCGGCTTTCACAGGTATTTGCTGATTTTCGACTTGTTGACCATTTATTATAACGGTATCCGCGTTGGCGAACTTTAGCCAATACCCCTCGCCATTCAACATGGCATCGGCAGGTACATATCCGTTATCAAAACGAAAAGCATCGGATGTAGCATCCGGAAAGAGGGCCTCGACGCTCATATCTGCGGCCAGCACAGGAACGGACACCAGATTCCAACCGGCGAGCAGGTCTACCGGGACGCTGATTTCACCGGTCATTTCAATGATGAGTGAAGTAATGGCGCTGTTGGTCAGTACATATTCATTTTGCCTTTTCATGTCAACGAGGACGATTACGCCGCCCAATTCATCCTTTAAATAAAAGCTTTTTGTAGCCGCAAGTTCGTCGCTATCCCAGCTCAAAACAACCGGATAGCCGGCCGCTGACGGTTGAAACTCAAACCTCCAGGTAATCATCTCCTCAACATCATTGCGAAAATCTTTCAGTGAATACAGGGGGGGATCAGTTGGCAACTCAAACCTCACATCAAAATTGCCGGTTGGCGGCGTAGGCGGCAGCTCGGATTCGGCCAAAGCCTCATCCAGGCTATCTGTCGCGGTCGCCGCCTGGCCGAATGTCAATTGTCCGGAACCCTGACCCGCATCGGCAACGTTCAAATGTACCTGCCAGGTAATTGAATCGGTTGGCACGACCCCGCCGACAGCCCAAAATCCCAATTGATTGTTAAAACTCTCGTTGCCGGTCACACCGATGAGCGTCTGTCCACGTGTATTGTTGATCGTACAATCTGCGTTGCCGGGCGCGCCGCCCCCGGCGCCGAAGGCGCTCCTCGCGATTTGATATTGAGCATTCGCCTGTGTTTGCATAAATAAGCAAAGGGTAAAAATACAAACAACAGGACAAACTCCATTTATTTTCATTTGTGAATTCCTCCAAAACAGATCAAATTCTCAGGCCTTCCGAAACTGTCGAATAACACCAAACTTGACACAACCGACGCCCTTCGGGCATCCGGCGTGAGTTGCTTTTCCGACAGTCTCTCCAGGTTTTGGGAACCCGGAAGGTCGTTTTCACGAATTTTTAATGCTGTTGCATCGCGTTAATAGTCTCGCGCAGGTTATCTATTTCAACTTGCTGTTCTTTTACAGCCTCGATTAACAGTGCTACCAATCGCGCATAGTCCACTGATTTTGCGTCTATTCCATTATCTTCGTATGCGACAATTTCCGGCACGACTTTTCCGACCTCCTCTGCAATCAGGCCGATGTCATGCTTACCGTCATTTTTCCAATCAAAGGAGACGCCGCGTAATTGCCGTACTTTGTCTAACGCGCCATTGATTGTCTTAACATTGGTTTTCCATCTTTTAGAACTATAGGTTGTCCAGGCATCAGCAATTGGATCAGTCGGGGAATTACGGGTTATAGTTAAAATATTGCCGGGATTTTCCATCCAAATACCAATATTGCCTATTTTATCAATTATA
>JAJRST010000292.1 GCA_024278645.1 bacterium
AAAAGCGATGCCGATGAGATTATTCTCCGCGCCTATATCGCGATAATACAAATTGATGAACACATACAGCGGCGACACGCCGACGCCGTACAGTGTGAGCAAGATCAGGAAAAAGAGCACTCGTTTTTCACCGAATACGGCTGCGACGCGCCGGGCGGAAAAGTTGCGTTCCTGTTCCACCTTGGTATCCGAGGAGCCGAGAGCGAATGTGGCCAGCAGGGTGATAAAATAAAAAATAGCCGCCGCCGGAAAGATGCGGTCCAGGCCGTGCGTAATCAGGTAATGACCCATCAGGGTGGCGCCGACCGCCCAGCCGATCGACCCCCACACGCGCAGCCCGCCGTACGAAAGCATGGGCGAATCATGAACATGGTGGATGGCCAGGCTGTCGAGCAGCGAGCCGAGGGGATGATGAAAAAAGGCCAGTATCATCATGTAGGCCAAAATAGCGAAAAACGGATGAATGAAACGCATGCCGAAAATAAGCAGCGTGCTCATCATCAGCGCGATTTGCAGCGCTTTGCGCACGCCGTTGTGATCTGAGAACATGCCCCATACCGGCACGACAAAAAGAGCGCCGCCTGGAATATCCCGGCTATGACGCCGACCTGCGTGCCGCTGAACCCCAGGTCCTTTAAGTAAAGGTTGTAGAACGGCAGCCAGATGGACAGGGCCAGGTAAAACATAAAAAAGTAAAAACCGACGAGACCGTCTTTTAACTTGAGCGCGCTGACTCCCAACGTATTCGAGTGTCTCGATAAGCCGAACTTGAAAAACAAAAGCACCTATCTCCTTCAATAAAACAACGAGTGGATCCAAAAGTGATTTTAATCGCGATTTTTCCAAAACCACAACCGGTAATATAATCATTTTTCGGGAATGAAATGACAAGAAAATGGCTGTATGATAATTTTGGCGAGAGTAGCCCGCTATTGTTTTCCATTAATAAAACGGGCGCCTGATTTAGCGCAACAGCAGCATCTTTTGGCTGAAACGTCCATCCTCGGTGAAAAGGACGGCATAATAGACGCCGGAGGCGACGGATATATTTGCATCGTTTTTACCGTCCCAGGCGATTTTATGAAATCCCGGCGCCAGGTCGCCGTCCACCAGTGTTTTCACCCGGCGACCCAGAACGTCGTAGACCCAAAGGCTGACGTGCGATTGCCTGGCGACGTCAAAGCGAATGGTTGTCGCCGGATTGAACGGATTCGGATAATTTTGATGCAGGGCGAACTCCCGCGGCGTCGGCGGCACGATGCGCACCGCCTGGTGCTCATGACGAACGCCGTCTGCCTGTACATCCTGCAGACGATAAAACCACGGCTCGCCCGCTTTTACCTGCGCATCGATGAACTTGTAGGCGCCTCTTTCCGAGGCGGCAATGAAAGGACTGACCGTCTCGTAGGGGCCTTTTTCGCGCGTCGCCCGTTGCACGTAAAAGCCGAGGTTGCCCCATTCATACTGCGTTTCCCATGTCAGCCTCACGCCCACGTAAGCTTTGAAATCGGCGCGAAAGAATTTCAACTTTATCGCGGTAATGATTTCCAGCGACCAACTCGTGCTGGCCGTGTCGCTGTGATCAAACACAAAGGCGGTGACAGTGGCGGGACCGGGATCCAGCAACTGCGCCTGCAGGCGAAAATGGTCGGACGTGGATGCCGGCAGGCCGTTCACTTTCCATAAATATTTCAGTGGATCCAAATCCGGATCCACGGCGACGACTTTAAAGTCGATGGCCGACGACATCTCCACTCGTCCCAGTTGATGCTGGCGCGGGATCGATGTCTCCAAAGAGATAACCGGCTTGCGGTTGACGTTTTTCACGTGAATGGTCGTCACCTTTATGCGGCGTGCACCGATATGGTCGCTCGCCTGAAAAATGATCGGATAATCGCCGGCCTGCTCAAAACCGGGGCGCCACTGGAACTCTCGCTTTATCACGTCAAAAACGGCGCCCGCCGGCAGACCGGAGGCTTGCATAAAAATCGTATCATTCTCGGCGTCCGTGGCAGTGACGGTGAAATCCAGTATTTCATTTTCACGAACAAAGAAACTGTCCGGCAGCACAATTTGCGGCGCCTGGTTTTGCAGCGCCGTCGCCGCGAATTTTAGCGGTTGAATCGGCAGGTCGTTAATGACGACGAACACAAACTGTTCTCCGGCGGCGGCGCCGAGCAGCCACTGCGCTCGCGCCAGGCCGGACGAATCGCTCAAGATGATCTGCGAAGGCAAAATGACGCCATGCCCGGCCTGCGGCGAAAAACTTGCCTCGACGCCGGGCACGCCATTGCCATATTGATCAAAGACGCCGGCCACCAGATCCCGGTTCAATTTGTGACCGGCGACGCCGGTCTGATTATTTCCGGCGACGATGTGCAGCGCCGCCGCCTGGTCCGGCAGGGCGGTGAGATTGAAAAAGACATCGGCGCCCAGGGCGGGAGCGGCGGCTTTGATTCGCACGCGGCCGCTTTTCGTTCCCAGCTTAAACTGTACACGGGCGATGCCGTTTTCGTTCGTCTGCGGATTGGGGTCGCTGGTAAACTCGCCGTCGCCGCTCTCCTTGCTGAAAACCACCTCGACGCCGGCGATGCCGACATTGTTTTCATCCGTGATCTGAACCTTGAGGGCGTTGGGCAGCAGGGTGTTGACCACGGCTGTCTGGTCGTCGCCATGAACGATGCGCATTCGCTGCGCCGCGCCGTTGGCGGTAAAGAACAGCGGCGATCCCTGCAGCTCCAGGCCGCTGCTGCTGAACGACTGTACTTTGATTTCATAAGCGTTCTGCCCGACAGCCGTCCCCAACCTGAAATGCGCCGTCGCCAGGCCGTCGCTCGACGTACGCGTCAGGTACGAGGCGTTTCCTGATTCCGTGAACAGGCCGTCGCCTTTTTGCACTGTAAAAACGACGGTCTGGTTGCCGTAAGGGGAATCGTATTCGTCGAGCACCTGCACGACAAAGGGATCATGCAACACGGCGTTCTCATTGCCGGTTTGGCCGTCGCCGGCAACGGCGACGAGGCGCTGCGGCTGCGACTGCACCGTTATGGCCTTGAAAAACAGCGGCGAGTTTTGCAGATGTTCGTTTTCGTAAACCGCCATGCAGCGCATCTGCTGTTCCAGGCCGAGCGCGCCGAGTATCCAGCGCGCCTGCGCCACACCATCGGCGTACGTGGTCGTTTTTAGGCGGCTGCTGTTGCTGTCCGCGAACGACCCACCTCCTGCCAGGATTTGAAAGTCGATCTGAAAACCGGCCACCGGCAGACCGTTCTCATCCGTAACTTTGACGCGGACGGGCGCCTGCAATTCATAGTTTGCAGCGCCGATGAGATTGCTCGTCGGCGTCAGGGCGATCAACGTCGTCGGCGTGCTCACGCCGGCGGAGGCGACAAAATGAAGCGGACTGTTTTGCAAATCAACGCCCTGGTCGGCGGCTCGCGCCTCGACGGCGTACAGAGAGTCTCCCGGTTCGGCACCCAGGGTGAGCGTGACCCGCGCTTCGCCGCCGGCGTCGGTCTGCGTGGTTTTTTCACGTACACCGCCCAGATCGCCGCCCTGGCTGGTCACCCGCCATTGCACCGAATGGTCCGCCACACC
>JAJRST010000293.1 GCA_024278645.1 bacterium
ACCGTCCTCTTGTCCGATTCCAGGGTGTTGTCGTACCACAGGTTCATGTGCGCCTTGGCCACGGTTCTCAAAACCACGAGCACGTATCGGTACTTTTTCGAATTCGGGTATTCCAGAACGGCCAGCTTCATCTGCGTCGACTCGCAATCGTGCGGATGGCTGCCAAAGCCTTCTTCAAAGGGATAATAAAAGAAAAAGTCCAGGTCAATGCCTCCCACATTTCGGAGATCAATTTTTGTGTTGTTCCTGTTTTGCTCGTCCGGGATGACGGCGCCTTTTGCCATCCCTTTGTGAATAAGGATGTTGCGAAACCGGTAGTAGACCACCGGCGTCGTCGCTTTTTCTTCGAACGGAAAAGTGGTCGGAACCATGATGTCCTTGCCGGATTTTTTTTCAAGGACCGGTTCGTCCGGACTGAACCACAGAACCGGCGCGCAATAGGAGGCGATCTCTTCAAAGGTCATCACCGGCGCTTCCATGCCATACCAGACAACCATGGGATAATCTTTGATATTTTTGCTGTCGATGTCCGTATCTTCCGTCGGCGTTTCTTTTTTGGCATGTAAATCCACCGACAGAACGAACAGCAACACAAGTGAAATCGACAAAACGAATGATTTGTGGCGTTGCATATTAAACCTCTTTTTTATGCTTTGTTAAAACGAAAAAGACGCCGTAATGCAAAGGCTTGCCTCCATTTTCGGCATGTGCTTTTTAATCGATTTTGCAAAAAACATGAATGATTCCTTGGTCCTAGTGGGAAACAAAACAGCTTTATTATTATTCCGACGAAAAAAATCCCCCTTTGGTCTCATTCACGACCGCGGTAAATTTGAAGAAGGTCATAAAGCCGCGCCGGGCATGCAATTGGGCGGCTTTTCACGGCCATGGCGGCGGCATGGGGTTGCTTCGGGTTCATGGTCGGGATATTGCCATTGGCGTAGAGCTGGACGTCAGGGTCGCAGGTTTGGGCAGGGATGTTCGCCGCCGGGAACAGTGAACAGATAAACATAGCCAGATTGATTTTGAAATTTTGCAAAGCCCTCCTGCTTCGGTTTGTGAAGGTCGATGCTTTAGTATCGTCCCTGGTTATGACAATAAGATCAAGCGAATAATGGTCACCGCTTTTGCTGGATCGAATGGGGGGGGCGGCGCTGGTCTTGCGCCGGTTTCATCTTGCTGAAAAAGCGGATATCAGCAACATCGATCTCGATATTTTCATGATGCAGGGCTCTTGTTTACCGTTGTCGTCGTATGCTCGGCATCAGTCGCGTCGCCCTGAATGACATTGCGGCCGCTCCGTTTATGACGAGCCGCAACTTTGTCAAAATCGATACCCAAAATGGTTTCTTAAAAAATCGTATGCGCCGCTTCCGGCACGCCACATCCCAAACAGCAGAATCTTTGCTTTACCGATGGCCACACGGCCGTGCAGCGCTCCCATCTCGTCTTTTTCCTCCAGCACTTTGACGGCAAATCCTAAAATAAATGCAACAGCTAACCAAAGGGGGGCCATAGTGTATATCTCATTTTATCATCTACCAATAGCCCCGAGCCACGGCATACCCGAAAGCCAGCTAATGCCATCTATTATAAGAATAATTCCCAATCCAATCAAGGCAATCAATAATAACCGGCCAGCCCACCGGGAGAGGAAATCATTTATCTGTTGGAACCAGCGTTCCGACCTTTCGCCCAACAGCAGGCGAAGG
Source organism: bacterium (assembly GCA_024278645.1). GTDB lineage: Bacteria > Zhuqueibacterota > Zhuqueibacteria > Residuimicrobiales > Krinioviventaceae > JAJRST01. The sequence continues at coordinate 1,713 of JAJRST010000293.1, forward strand.
ATTAGAAAACCGGCCAGCGGCAGGGCGAACACCAGGTTGTAAAAGAGCAGCGCAGCCAGCATGCCGCCGGTTGAGAAATCCGCCTTCAGTATCTGGGCGATGGCGGCGAAATAGGGCAGCGCGCCCCACATTCCGGCCAGATTGATCATCACCGCCAGACCGAAGGCCTGCGCCGGTGAAATGGCCGTCCGGCTCTCCTGCGCTTTCTTATTCCCGCGATTGGTGCACAGCCGCTGGCCCCTAAAAATCACGATCAGCCCAATGATGATCTGCAGGACCACCTCGCCCAGGTCTGGCTCTTGGTTCCACCACGCCGCAAAATGCCCGGCCAAACTGTCGAACAGAGCGTCCAGACCGAAGAGCAGGAGCAGGCCGAAAGGGAAATAGGTCAGAATGATGCCGGCGATAAACGCCAGCGAGCCGGCCGCCGGCCGCCGCCCGCTGAGCAGCACGATCAACGGCACGCTGGCAATGGGCAGCACCGACAGGCTGTCCACCAACGCGACGGGTGCGAGTATGGCGAGTAATTCGATCATATCGCGCTCACCTGAATTCGCAGTGCATCAAAAATCTTCGCGGTTGTGAGCGATTCGGTATTGCATCACTGCGGTGGAAAGCTTTCCAGAATTTTTGCCACGACTTCGTCAAGGGCCTGCTGCATCTTCTGGCCGTCTTTGTAATCCCGCAGAACGCCGGTGCCCATGCCCCTCCAGGCCAGCTCCTTCTTTTCCCAGGAAATCAGATCGATGACCAGGGTGCCTTCTTCGTAATAGCTGACATGGGTGCGGCCGCCGTAGGGGCCCCAAAAAGGATCGTACCAGCCGTGGTAATAGGAGCCGGTCCGATGCACTTGCATCCTCTCCTTGACGCCGGCATGGGCGACCACCACAAAATCCGGGTCGCCGGACTCGATTTTCTTGAGCCCTTTTGCGGCAAGAACCTTATCGACCGCCGCCTGAACCCGTCGATACACCAGTGGATTTTTCGCCAGTTCGTCATCGGGGTTGAGCTCCGCAGCCGAGGCCCAGCGATAGGTTTTGAACGTCCCAAAGTCATATTCGGGATCGAAATCATGCTTAACTGTAACGGATGCGCAGCCGGCCAGAAACAGCAGCGAAAGAGCAAACATGGTTGAGAATACATTTTTCATCACAAATCTCCTTTTGATTTTATCGCTCCGGCGTCCAGTCATCCGGTGCATCCATGGGCACGCTGGGGAACTCTTGCAGACTCTTGCGAAATTCGGCCAGATGTTTGGCCATGGCGTATTGCAGATAGCCATTGAAAGGTTCGGAATCCTGCCGCTCCTCGCGCGGATCCCTCACCAGGTTGATCACCCGCGGAATGGTGGAAAACGGCTGGCGCGGATCATACTTTGTGGGCTGCCAGACGAAATGCACCTTCCACTTGCGCCATTTCCAGGCGGTGAGGTCCTTGCCCACATAGATGGAAAACTCTTCGCGCGCCGATTTTGCCGACTTGCCGAGGAAGAAATCGGAATGATCCTTACCGTCGATCGCCCGATCTTTTGGCACTCTAGCCTTGGCGCCGGCAAGTCCCGCCAGGGTGGGAAACATATCGACAATGTGCACGATATCATCGCTCACCCGGCCGGCCGGAATGTGATTTTTCCAGCGCACGATAAACGGCGCGCGAATGCCGCCTTCCATGGCAGTGAAGTAGGTGCCGCGCCAGGGCCCGGTCCAGCCGGTGTACTCGCCGTCGCCATTGGCCGGATGCTCCGGGCCATTGTCGGCGCAGAAGACCACGATGGTGTTCTCGGCGATACCCAGATCATCCAGCGCCTCGAGCATCTGCCCCAGATAATGGTCGGTCTGCATCAGCAGGTCGGTGTAGTAACCGTAACCGCTCTTGCCCTCGAAATCCGGGTGCGGCAACACCGGAAAGTGCATGGCCAGCATCGGCACATAAGCGAAGAAGGGTTTTTTCGCCCTGGCATTGCGCCGCATGAAATCGATGGCGCGGCGGGTGATCTCACCGTCGATCAGCCGGCGCTCATCCATGTCATAGACCTTGAGCTTTTTCGGTTCCTCGCCACGTTTGGCTTCCATGAGCCAGGGGGTAAAGTCGTAATACTCGTGAATGTCCCGGGCGTCCTGGATCGTGGAATAGCGCACCAGTTCCTTTTCCGCGATCCAGGCGCTCTCATCGGTGTTGGGAATGCCGTACCACTCGTCGAAACCCTGGTCGGTGGGAAAGCGTCCCGGGGTCTGCCCCAGGTGCCACTTGCCGTAGATGGCGGTGGCGTAACCGGCCTCGGAAAAGGATTCGGCCATGGTCTGCTCCCAGGGCACCAGGCCGTATTTCCTGACCCCCACGGGAATGGCGTAGGTGCCGCTGCGAATGGAAAACCGTCCGGTCATCAGCGCTGAGCGGCTGGGCGTGCACTGGGCTTCGGTGTTGAAGTTGGTCAGGCGCAGGCCCTCATCGGCCAGTTGGTCGATGTTGGGCGTGGGCGCGCCGCGCGCCACGCCGCCGCCGTAACAGCCGTAATCGCCCCAGCCGGTGTTGTCGGTAAGTATGAAAAGCACATTGGGTTTATTACTGCTCGCATATGCGGGTACCAACGTCAGTGCCAGACAGAAAAAACTCAGGAGAATCTGTGTAAACACCTGTCTATTGCGTATAGCAAATTCCGGAAACCTGTCAGTTACCATGGTAGTACCTCCATTATTATTTTGCGTTTTTCACCGATTATTATCATGCAATCTCATAAGAAGTTGAAATACACATCTAGCGTCCTCACATGCTCAGAACTTGCTTAAAAATATTGCTCAACACGCAGATATAAAGTCCGAATCGCCCTGGGGTCGTAACCTTCCTTCC
>JAJRST010000294.1 GCA_024278645.1 bacterium
ATGATTCATACTGATTAGACTGACGCGTGGCCCGATCCAGGTGTTCCTTCCGATGATTATTCCGTTTCTGGCATCGATGTAACAAAAGGGGGCCAACCCCGGACATCGTGTTCCCCGTCGGATCTTTTCCGTAGATTTAAACACAGATGTTGGGTGCACCGGCCAAGGGACACGGGCATTCTTTCGTAAAATTTTTTGGTAAAAAAAATGCTTTAACATTTTATCCGCCGGAAATTTTTCATCGGCAAAAGCCGGCCCGGCAAGAATTCTCAGAAAAAAATAGATGAGCTTTGACACGATGCACTCACTCTTTTAATCGTTTGATGAAAAAATAGATGGAAACATTGTAGGCCAAATAAAACAAGCCCGCCGCAATGGACAAGGCGACGAGCATTTGTCTGGCTGTTCCGCTGAACAACACCATGGCGAAAAAACGCAGAAAAAGCGACGACACGATTAAAACAAAACCGACTTCCTGCTTATTGATGATGGTGAACGTCGAGCTGATCGGCGAATTGATGAACTGAAAAAACATCCAAAAGGTGACGATCTGCATATAAACGCCGGCTTCCGCATAATTGGCGCCGAAATAGACTTTAGCAATTTGAGGACCAAAAACAAGCAGCACGCCCAGGGGCGGGACGGCGACCAGGGCCAGTCTTTTCACCGTGCTCTTGTAGACGCCGAGCAGCGCCTCCCGACCCCGGTGCATGGCCTCGGAAGCGCTCTGAAAATAGACCTGTTGCACCGAGCGACCGACGAGAAACAGGGGGACGTTGACAATTCTGTTGGCCATGGAATAGAGGGCGACGACCTCTGTTCCAAAGTAGCGGCTTAGCATAAAAACAGGCAATTGCAGGCTGAGGGTGTTGAGAAAAACCATGCTGGTGTTGACGAGGGGGAATTTTTTGTATTTACAGGCGAGTCGTGCAATTTCGCGCCACTCGACGTCGGCCCTGAAATTCGCCACGCGCAAAATAAATAAAGAGGCGACGCCATAGCCGATCAGTTGCGCCGCCAGAAGAACGATCGTCTTTTTCCAGAACAGTCCCAGACCGACGGCAAGAACATTGGTGACCACAAGCTGAACCACTTTATTGCCGGCCAGCACCCCGAAATGTTTTCGCCGTACGAGAATATACTGCAACGCCTGCCACAGGCCAAAGAGAAACACGCCCAGGGCGATAAAATACAGATAGGGCTGCAATGTATCCGCTTTGAGAAAATGCAGAATGGCGTCGCCGGCCAACGCCAGGAGAGCGGTGAACAACAGCGAAAACAAAAGCAGCGCCGCCAATGAAAGGATGGCGATCTTTTCACCCTCTTTGTCTTCCCTGGGCAGCACTATCGCCATCTCGTACTTGAAAGAGGCGACGACGCCAAAAGTCATCACCGTGGAGACGAACACCTGCAAATCGCCGAGGCTCTGCATGGTGAACAGACGCGTCAAAAAGGGTGTGGCGATGAAGGTGGTCACGTGAGCGAGGACCGTCCCGGACATCAATTTGATCACGTTGCCGGTAAAATCCGATTTTATTGGCAGCTTGGGCATTCCATTCCTAACGTAACAATTCGACAAAGTTCATCGGGAATTTGTTCTTGCTGATGGCAAAATAGGGCGTTTGTCGAGCGCCAAAGGATCGAAAAAATTTTTCAATCGGCGCCATCATGCTGCCTTCAAAATCAAATTTTTGAGATACCGTTGCTGCAAACCGGATGGCATGCCAGATCAATAGCGATGTCGCCCCGCTTGACCGCAAGTCGGGGTCCGCTCCACCCATCAGATAATAGGCGCTCCGCTCATCCCATAAAAGATACAAAACAGCATGAACACGTTCATCGGCATCCACGGCAAAAAATATTTTTCTGCATTGTCTTGCCTTACAGGCGGCATCGAGATTCTGTAAAAATTGCAGCGAATAAGGCATCTTTATATTCTGTCTTTTAAACGCCAAACCGTTAATGCGATAAAATGAATCTATATCTTCGGCGTCGATAATTGATAAAATTTTTTGCGCCTTGCGAATTTCATATCGATTGTTCTTTTTGAATGCGGCATAGACGGCGTCAAGATCGCGCAAGTCGTCGATGATGTAGGAATAACGCGTTGTCTGCCGAAAGCCGCGCCAGTAAAAGGGCAGCCAATTTGTCAAGCCATAAGAGTACTTTTGATAAAAACGAATTGACGAGGGCAACTGCGGCAGCAAAGCATCCAATTCTTCTTTCTCAAAGGCCAACCGGGAATTGTACTTCATGTCGGGGGCATACTTGAACCAAATGTGAATCCACGGCGTAAGTTTCGGCATCTTGAAGATTTTGATCGCCCCTATTTTTTTCATCGTAAAAGGCATTGCCGAGGTAATGCCTTCCCTATGCTCCCCCAGCACAACTCCCCAGTTTTCAGGCCCGGCGACAATGTCCAGCCACCAGGGTTGCGAAAAAACGGGAATGTACTCATTTTCACATAGTTGGTTATATTTTTCTTTTGTCGTATTTGCTGTCAATAACTCAACCTCTGTTTTAAGAAATATGAAACAAGTCGCCTATTTTTTTCAAATGAGCATCCGTGAC
>JAJRST010000295.1 GCA_024278645.1 bacterium
AGCATCGCCGCGGCGACCTGGTTTATGGAGGCGAGCGCCACCTGGATCGAGGACGTCGGTTGGGATGAAGTGAACGACTATTACGCCTATCTGCCGGACTTTTTCCGGCGCCCGGATCGTTCGTTGCAGACGTTCGACGGAGCGCACGAGTACGCCGCCTGTATATGGCCGCACTACCTGAGCCAGCGTTTTGGCGCGGAGACGATCCGAGACATCTGGCGGGCGTCGATTCATAAAGATGTCCTCAAAGCCACGGATGAGGTCTTGCGTCAAAAGGACGCCGCCCTGGACAGCGCTTTTATCGAATTTTCCCTGTGGAACTATTTGACCGGTCGACGCGCGGACACGTCGTTGCCGCATTATGAAGAGGCGCAACATTACCCGATGATCGCCCCCTTTCCGCGTCATGATGTGGTCCCGGTCGAGGATATTTCGCCGGACGCCGGGCAAACGCCCGAACCGCTGGCGGCGAATTATGTGAGCTGCGCCCTCGACGCCTCGGATGACTTTAAAGTTATGTTTTTCTATGGGAACGCCGCCTACGACTGGGGCTTGACGGCCGTCGCCGTTTCAGCGGAGGGCTTTGAACATCTCGCCCCCCGCTTTGTCTTGGAAAATGAGGCTCGAATCGATTTTCCGCCGGATGCGCATGAGGTCGTTTTTATCCCCTCGCAAATCTCTTCGCCGGTGATGCAGCGGGGCGAATACAACTATTCCGTGCGCTCCTTTGCCTCGGATCGCTTTTTGCTCACCCTGGATGAAACTATGGCCGGCGACCTGAATGTGACCGACGATAACGACCGTCTGCAGGCGGGAGAGCCGGGAACGCTGCGATTCAGGCTCTATAATTACGGCGACGCCATTAACAACGTGCAGGCGGCTATTGCTGTCGACGACCCAACGATCCACATCGCGCAACCGTCCCTGTTTGTCGATCAAATCGATTCGGGAGAATTTATCCTGGGCGCACAAAAGCCCTTTGTTCTCGACGCGCCGCAAAACCTTCCCGTGCAAAAAGTGAGCGGCGAGCTTGTGCTGCGACAAGACGACGCCGTCGTTGAATTTCCTTTTACTTTTGTCGTCGGCATCCCGGAGCTGTTGCTCATCGCCGACGACGAGGATGCGGCGGCGCGACGGTTCTACGGCGACGCCTTGGACAGTCTGGGCCTGCTCCATGATGTTTGCGACGGCGACAGTCTTTCCGATTACCACCTTGCCATGCGTCGTAAAATTATCCTGATCGATGCCGGGGCGTCTCGATCGATTTTCGATCAGCTTGAAGACCAAAGCCTGCTCTTTGCCGGCGTCGGCTTTGGAGAGAACGAAGCGCTCCGCTCGTTTGTGTACAATTATTTGCACGCCGACATAAAAGATCAAGTCCCCGCCTTTATGGTGCAGGGACGAAAGGATGAATATATCTCTCGCGGCATGCTCGCCGGTTTTTCCGCGGATTTCCGGGACCAGCGCGTAGACGCTGTTGCGCCGCTGCAAGGCGCCCGGGTGGTTTTTGATTATGTGAATCAAGATTACGCGGCGGCGCTGAAAACGGCTGCAAAATATCGCGCCGTCTATTTTGCCTTTCCGTTGCATCAATTGGTCGATGATCACCCGCATTTGACTTCTCCTCGCGCCATCCTGGCGCGCTCCCTGGCCTGGCTGGACGGCGTCGATACCGGCGTGGCTGAAAAACCGGACTCGCCCGGCGGCGGACTTGTCGTCTATCCGAATCCTTTTAACGCCGGCGTTGTTGTGCGCGTCGCCGTCGCCGATTTGAAAAATATAAAGCTGGAAATTTACAACGTCATGGGGCGGCGCGTTCGTGTGCTGCATCACGGGCCGCTTTCCGCTGGAGAACACGCCTTCCATTGGGACGGCGCCGATGACGCCGGAACGTCCTGCGGCGCCGGCGCTTATTTCGTTCGCCTGCTCGCCGGCGACCGGGTTTATAGCCATAAGATTCTTTTTCTAAAATGACGATGAGCGGCGACAAGGCGTCATTCCTTATCGGCAAACACCTGGCTTGCATTATTTCATGAAACTATGCCTCGATGGCTCTAAGACTCAAAAAAACTATACGTAACTATTCAGCCAAAGTGGATACCTGAACAGTTACAACTATACCATACTATCATCTTGATTTTATTTCTTTCGAGTGCCTTGGCGCCTTTGCGACTTTGAGGCTGATGAATTCTCCGGGCTAGAGTCAGCCATTCGATGGACATTCGGGGTTTTTCGACAGGCTCCAGATGGCGCCGGTTTTTTTCTTTGAAAAAAATAATCTTATCCTTGCCTTTTTGAGTTGAATTCATATATTAAATACAGGGGGCCTCGTCATTGGCCAGGGGTGAGCCGATACGCGGACTAGTTGCCGAGATGTAATGCCATCATTTAAACGAAAGGATGGGAGTCATGGATGGACACATTCGGAGAGCAACTGAAGCTGATTACCCCTTGTTGGCTGCTCTGATTCGAACCTCTTTCAAGGATGTCGCCGTGCGTTTTCGGCTAAAGGCGAAAACGTGCCCTTCGCACCCGGCTTTTTGCACCGATGAAAAGATTAAAAACGCCGCGGCAAAGGGCGAGGAGTACTTTATCCTCATGGAAGATTCGCGCGCCATCGGCTGCGTCGGACTGCAACGCGCCAATCGCGATGTCTATTTCATGGAGATGTTGGCTGTGCTGCCGGAATATCGCTCGAAAGGATATGGGAGCTATTTGGTCAATCATTGCCTTCGTCTTGCCAGGGGAAGATCAGCACGACGTGTCGTGGTTGGCGTCATTGCCGACCAAAAAGAGTTGATAGAGTGGTATCGCTGGTTGGGTTTTCGATTCAAACAGTATGCTCGTTTCCACGACTTGCCTTATTCGGTCGCCTTTATGTACAACGACGTTCTGCTGCAGCAAGAGCTTTTCTTCGAGGCTGAAGCGGCCTGAACGGAACGCCCGTGCGTTTTTTCAATCCGGGTTTCATGGCGCCGAGGCGATATCGTGAGCTGTCTTGGGCTTTTTTCAGAAATCTTGCACGCCGCCTCCGGCCTGGAGGCGGCGCAAGGCCTATTCGCGAAAGTCCTCCCTTTTCCATCCCCCAAAATGGCATAATGCAACATCTTTTTACCCACCCCTTTCACATCAAAAATCAAAAATCGTTAATCTTCAATCGTAAATCAGTCTATTCCACACTCCCACATAAAACGCTTCTCTTTCCTCGCCATCTCCCTTTTGACCTGCCTCATTCATTCCCGGCAACAATACTCATCGCCGCGCGAATGCCGTCCACGCCGCTGGAGATGATGCCGCCGGCCCAACCGCTGCCCTCGCCGACCATATAAAGGTTTTCAAATCCCTCGCACAAACCGCGTTTGTGGCGCACTACCTGAATCGGCGCCGAGGTCTTGCTTTCAAAGCCCAATAAAATCCCCTTTTCAAAGCCTTTTAACTTTTGGCTGAATTCCGCCAATCCCGTGCCGATGGCCTTGGCCGCCGGCGGCGGCAGCATGGCCCATAAAGGCGCCGGCGTTAGCCCCAATGGGTAGCTGGTTTGCAGTGATGTATTGGACTCGTTTTTTTTCATAAAGTCATGGATCGTACAGCTCGGCGCGCGGTAGCTGTGAGAATACTCGTGGAAACGGGCTTCGAGGTCGGCCAGGCGGTCCAGCGCTTCGGCGGGGGAGATGCTCTTGCCGGCCAGTTCGTCCGGATGCACGCCGGCGACGCAGGCGGCGTTGGCGAACGCCCCGTCGCGCCGGTACAGGCTCATGCCGTTGACGATGTTTCTTTCGGCGTAGGCGGTCGCCGGAACCACCGTGCCGCCCGGACACATGCAAAAGGTGTACACCGG
>JAJRST010000296.1 GCA_024278645.1 bacterium
AAGACCGGCCGCTATATGCTGTTTACGGAATGCAGCATGGCGGATAACATCATTGCCGAGAATCGCGACAAGGAAATGGTGCGTCTGTGCAGCATCCGCTGCCCGCATATGAATGAGATTACGCTGGAGATGACCCGCGACGCGTTGCTGAAAAATCAATTCGAAATTAAAGTGCCGGAAGATATTCGACAGAGGGCGAAAAGAGCCGTTGATCGAATGATTGCCATCGGATGACCGGCGCAGGGAATGCCTGAAGTGCGAACCCTCTTTTCGGGGCTGTTTTTCTCATGCGGCCCACTGCAAAAATGGCGTGCAGCAATGCGCGCTTTTTTTGTATCGTTGCGGGTTTGCAATTATCAACGCGTCTGTTGGCTGGCGAGCCGTCGTTTCATAAGAACAATCAGCAGACCCGCGCAGATGATAGCCGCAACGCCCAAAACAAGCGGCCATGTTTTACGAGTTTGATAGGGAGGATGCTCCCGGCCGGGGTCGCCGTATAAATTGAACGAGGCCCAGAAAAACGGGTGTTGATAATAGATGCCGTGGTAGCTGTCTTTATCGTTTAAAATACCTAGTTTTGATTGTTTTAGCGCAGCGGCTTTGTTCATTGTGGTGGTGAAATAGTTGGCGTAGAACTTTGGCATCATCAACGCGGTAAAATAGTCATCCACTTTCCATTGCGACATGATGACAGTATGAGCGCCGGCGAGCAAAAACTGTCGCGGCAGCGCCAAAACGCCTTCTCCGGATATTGTTTTGCCCCGCCCCGTTTCACAAGCGCTGAGAACAACGAGGTCGCAGTCAAATCCGATGTTTGTAATTTCGAACCCCTGTAACAGTCCGTCATTTGACGAGTCGTCTTCAACGGCCAAAGCCAGGCCCGAGAAAGCGTCAAACATGGTGTCCGCGAATGCGTGCGTTGATATGTGAATGATATCATGATTTGCATTCTGCAGCAACGCCGTCTCCGTCGCTTGCGATCCGGTGATAATGTGAATATTGGGGAGCAGCCTTTTGATTCGTTTTATTTCCAGATCGGCGTAAGGCAATTGTTCGAAGCGCCACCCGGTGCGAAATCTGAGTGTGAATTGACGGGGCGTCTCGCGCTCATTTTCAAAGGGGTTTGCCATCAGCAACATACTTGGATGGTGCAGCACCGGGCTTTCCCGCAAAAGCTCCGCGGTTGTCGGGCCGTAAAAAAAGGTGTATTTATTGATCAGAAAAGCCTTGGCATAAAGCGGCTTTTCTTTGGGCGTATAACTGTTTTTTTTCGGTTGCTTATACAGCAGCATTTCGAATGGCAGCGACGCTATTTCTTTTTCCGGTATGATGAATACCTCATCTTCCAGTGGAAATTGTTCTTCAACAGGTCGGAACAATTGCAAGTAGAGGTGGTGGGCACGTTGAGCATGAAACACAGTTTCTGCGACTTTGTTTTCCGTTGCATAGTGCATCGGCATGATCAGCGTATCCACGTTGTTTTTGATGTTTTTTCTCGAGGCAGGCAGGAATATGACATCGACGCTGTCCGCGTTAATCGCCAGAACAAAGTTTTTGCGATCGCTCAAATGGTAGATGAGAATTGTTCGATTCAATAATCGAGATTGCAGGTCCAGCAGTTTTGTCGGCGTGTAAGGCATTACGGCAGTGTCGTTAAATTGATGCGCCAGTTCGATTTTCTTGGTCAATAAATCGTATTTGCTCGCCCTCAGGTTGGCAAGCAGCAGTTCAAGTTCATGCCGATTAAATGGCTTGTCCTTCAATTGACGGATGGAAAGTTGGCGCCGGCGCAAATGCTCCACCGCCTTTTGATAATCCTGTGCGAGCGCCGCTTTGCCGCCAATTTTTATCAGCTTTCTTTGAATCTCATCTTTTAACGAACGTGCATGCTGCATTTCCTCAAAACGAAACACCGAGGCAATGTGTTGGCGCTGTTTTTCTTCTTTATATCGTTTGGCGTAAAGTTCTGACAAGCGTCTGTAGCTCTCCAACTGGTTCGACATAAAGCCTATTTTGAATTCATCCGCCTTTAGGCTGTCGCGCAAAGACTCGCTGATTTCCATGGCCTGAAGATAGTGGGCCGTCGCTTTTTCATAATCTCTGTTGCTTTCGTAATAATCGCCAAGTGCGATGAGAAGGTATGATTCGAGACGCTTGTCATTTACTCGTTTGCTGAGGGAGAGGATGTCCTCAAAAGTTGCCAGGGATGATTTGTTGTTTTTATCAAGCTCGGCAATTTTTGACAATGTCCACGCCTCCATATATAAATCGCCTTCCGCCCTGGCCGCTTGCAAAGACAGTTGATAATATTTCACAGCATTGGCAAGGTCGTTTTGCGTTTCATACTTTTGCGCGCACATGTGGTAGCAATAGGTTTGGTTCAGGCCTGTTTGGCCGGCGTCAAAAGTTTCCAAAAGATGTTTATAGATAGAGATGGCTTTTTCCGGCGACGCCTTTTTGGCGGCAAGCTTTTGTCGGCTGATATAAAGCTCCTCAAGACATTGCTTGTAGCCATATCGCCGGGCGAGAGCGCTGGCGCGATTGAGGTAATCCAGACTGATGTTATCCTGTTCAATATCTCGATAAATTTTTGAGAGAGTAATCATGACTTTGATCATTTCGTAATAATGTTGCGTTCTTTCGAACAGGGCCAGGCTATTCATGGCCGCTTCCAGCGCCTTGGAATAAAGAGACATTGTGTAGTAACATTCGGATACCCCATTGAAAGAGCGAGCCGCCCGACGATAATCGTGTAATTGCAAAAATGTTTCAGCCGTTTCCAAATACCCTTTTGCCGCCTTGTTATAATTGCCGCTCCTGGCGAGCCTAAAGTTGGAATTTGTCGCGATGCGCGCCAGCACCGACTTGTCATCGATTTGTTGCGCAATCTCAAGCGATCTGGAAAGCACTTTTTCGGCTTGCTCTTTTTGCTTTTTCAGCCAATATAATGTGAATAAAAAATTGAGCGCTATGGCCTGCTGCCGCATATCGCCTTGCCATTCGGCGACGGCAAGACTTTTTCGAATCGCCTTTGCTGCCTGCTCATAGTGCATCAGGAAATAATGATTTTCAGCGATGTAATAAAAAGTCGTTTTATCGTCTATGGTCAGGGTCGACAGCAATTCATTCGACTGATCATAACGTCCTTTTTTGTTGAGGTAAATGGCCTTGCTGAACTTTTGCATGGCTTCCGGGCTCAACTCTTCGATGACTTGCATCGCTGAATAGCGGTAACTGTTTTGCATGTCGAAGGTGATAAAGTCAACGTAAAATGATAAAGGAAGGTCCCCGGATTTGGCGGCGTTTTTGAACGCCAGAAAAGCAGAGTCCGGCATATCCTGGGCTTCATAAATTCGAGCCAATGCCCAACAGGCCGTACTCGAATGTCGATCGTCGTCGGTCAAATTTTTAAAAAAGGATTTCGTTTCATCCAGTTGAGCGGCTATTATGCTTCTTTCTACCAATTTTAGGTAGGCCTGTTCAAAATCGGGGTGTCCGTGGATAAAAGTTTTTAAAAAAGAGATTTGCGAAGAATAGGGCTGTTTTATTTTCGGGACTAGTTGTTCATAAAAAGTATTCAACGGGGCGTTGACGCTTTCAGAGAGAGCGAATGGGGGAAAAAGAAACAGTCCCCCCAGAAAAGATGCCGCCACAAGAGTCGCACGTTTCCATTTTGAATTCATCGCTGCCTCGCCGTCTTTGAATACAATCTTAATATCGGCAATTCGACGCAAAGATGCAAAATAAAATTAAAAACGCCGATCACGATCGGCGTTTTTAAGAGTGATGAATTCAATATGTCGCTTTACCTCATTACGGCGGAGGCGGCTCTTCATTGGGCTCATTGGGCGTGCCGCCGCCGCCCTCATGAGCTGTTGGAGGTGGCGGCGTTTTGTCTTCATCGGCCGGCTCTCCTTGTTTTTCGCGACGCTTTTTGGCGGATGCTGATCGCCAGAGGACGAACAAGACGATGAGAATTAATACACCGATGACCACGGACAGAATTGGCATACATTCCCTCCTCTTTTTGAGTGGTTGAAATATTTTGGATCGCTGCTTAGTGTCTTAAAAGTCGATTTTTGACCAACACCGGCAAAAGTTGAATTTGACTGCCGGATTTTGGAAGTTCCGGCTTGTCCGGGTTAGGGCTCTCTTTTATAGAACAGACTGTTTTCCGGTATCATTGCCGCATAGCGTGCCGCCGTCTGTTCATCGCCTGTTAAAGTATAAGCATAGCTCAGGAAGAAAACAACATCATCCTGATGTTCGCCTCTGTCGGTGAAAATGAAATTGTCTGCGGCTTGCAGGTGTTGAATGGCTTTTTTGATTGTCGGCTTGAAAATTACTTTTTGCCCGGCCAGGCCGAGATAGGTCATTCCATAATAGAAATGAAATTGGGACAAAATTTCTTTTGCTTCAGGAAGGTCGCTCAGAGCCTCCATTTGGGGGGACAAGTTGCTCAGAATGTCAAGTGCATCTTTGAAATCTTTGTCTTTATAATACTCGCGAGCAATGTCCAGCTTTACGGTAACAATGGAAAGCTTGTGCTTCGATTCTTCCGCATAGCTGTTGTCCGTGCCGCCGCCGCGCAATGTAGAGTGGGGGACGTTGTAAGCGTCCAATCCTCGGGAGAGGTAGGCCGAGTCGGAAGCGAAATATGTTTTATAGGTTTCTGTCAGGGCAGGATGATTCCACATTGTGTGGGCGGTCAGAAAAATGAGAATGAGGGAGGCGAAAGCGATAGCCGGCCCCCCGATCCAGTTTTCATGAATCGGCAGATTGTCTAAAAATCGTTTCCAGGATTCCTTTGCTTTTTGAGCCGCTGTTTTTCTTTTTGTTTTCGGACTGCTCAGGAAGCGCTGCAATATTTGATCATCGCTCTGCATGATGATCAGGTCTTCGACATGGTTGGAAAATGGAGTGGTGGCAATGGAAAGCGCCGGTTTGAGTTTGTCCAAAAAGCGGGGGGTGTGATAGAGTTGATTGAGCAATATGGCGGCGTCTTGTTTTTTGATGTTGAAAGTGAGCAGCCGCATTAATAAAATCTCAATGTCATCCTGGTTCAAATCCTGCTGTCGTCTTGGGCGTTTTCGTTTTGGCTGCGTCTTTTTCTTGCAGGCGTCGATGATATCGAGGAGCAGGTCCGTCTCTTTCTCGTTTTTTCTGATGTTCTCAAGGGAATGGATTTCCTCCTCCGAGAGACTGTTCGCAATGTATCGTTTGATTAAAGTTTCTTTGTTTGTCATTGTGGTCCCCCCAAGCATTTGTCAATTTTCTGTCGACCCCAATAGTATTCTCTAAGGACTTGGCTGTAAATTTTAAAACACCAATAACAGTCATTCAAATGCTTGATAAAAGGTTTGTTGTTTTCATCGTGCTCCGGCAACGCATCGTCAATGAGGATGTGGGAGATGAAATAGGCGTCATCCTCCTGCAAAAACGGCTTGTCCGCCATACAGCAACCGTTTGGGATTGTATGGGTGGTGCCTTGTTCTTTTTTTTCTTGATAGGAAGTGAGCATTCTCTCAAGCATTTTAATGTTTGAAGAATTATTAACGTATGATTGAAAGTCGATCTTTTGTTTGACTTTTGCTTCAACCAATGCGAGCGCTTCGCCAAATGTTAACGGTTCCTGTCGCAAGAAGCACCTCGATGCGTTTCAGTTTCAGTTATTTTGTATATTAATAGGGCTTATAAATCTAGTATTTCTCTCAAAATATTTTCATCATCACGATCTAATTTTCGTTTGTTGCGCATGAGGACATTATCGACGACTCGATGCCCGATGTTGCGAAAAAGAGGTTGGGCTTCTATCATCTCGCGAGTGAACTCCTCGAGCAAATAAAGATTGAATATAAGGATGTCCCTTTCGGTATGCTTTTGGTTTTTGCCGGATTTTTTACGGATTCTGTTCACAATATAATCAAAGAACTGCCACCGCGCCTCTTTTTCGATTCCGGGCTGCTGTTCACTGGTATCCGCAACATCGTGAACAGCGCCGGGAATCAGGTATTTTGTTAATTTTCGTTTTGTCAAACGGTTGGCGATGGTCGCCAAATATCCCCGAAAAGCTTTGTCGCTGTTGCGTGCATTGAACAACTGCAAGGCGCGGCCGCCATCCTGGAAGAGAATAAGAAAAACGTCGTTGACAATGTCGTCAATAATATCGGCAAAGGTAATATCCGTGCTTTTTTGGCCCCATGCGAGATAGCGATTTTGTACGACTTTGTAAATATATGGTTTATATCGATGGATGAATTCGGCCCAGGCGCTTTGATGATTGGCAGATGACTCGTCTGTGCAGATTTCAAGCAGTTCGTGGAGGGAAATGTCCTTAAAAGATTTTGTCATGCCTCGAACGCCCCTTCAGGCTCTTGTATTATTGCATTTTTGATGAGATACGGCGAGTCGTTTAATGAGAGTTAACCGATTGATTTATGACACGGATATGTTGAAAAGTTATTAAAAAAATGAAGAAAAAAAACATTTTTTTTTCTTTTTTGAGAGATTTTGCTAAAGACTATGCTCTATATTAACGTCTGCTTCTCGAAATGCTGCCAACGGGGGTACAGAGGGGGATTTCGGGGGCAGTCATGAACAGGGCGTCTGGGGGGCGCCCTGCTTTTTTATAGCTCCGCTATTTTTTTTCTGGCTTTGAAATTTCTTTTTATTTCCCGGTTAATTGTTATATTTTTGCTGGTCGTTTTTATAGAACTTTTGCTGTTTTTGATGGCGTCACGCCGGTGCGGAGAGCGGTGGTATGACGTGTCGGCACGAACGAAATGTGCCGGATGCTTGCCTTTAAATGAGAAAATAAAGTGTCAGATGCTTCAGTAAAAAAGCTCCACTCCTATATTGTGCAAAAGGGCGAATCCGCCAGCGCTTTGGAGTTGCTGCGCCAGGTTTTGAAAATCGGCAACGCCAATGATCCGATTGCCGAGAATATTATCTCCTCTTTATTGGAACATGATTCTCGATTTGTGAAAACCACGGATGGCCGTTGGACGACGGCAAAAACGTGCAGCGATGCGGAGAACGAATGGATATTATGCAAAGTGTTTCCTCCCTCCGCGGATTGGCGCCGGATTTCGGCTGTCGCCTGCGCCCGATGGCGCCATGAAAAGGCCGACGATCCGAAATTCTTTTCAAAGGAGTTGCAAAGCGAAAGGACAGCGAATCATGTTTTGCAATTCATGCATGACGCACCTGTTATTATGGACGGCGTCGGCGCCCAACTTTCCTCCTTGCGACAGTTTATCCTGCATTACCTGGGAACCGGGATCGACAACCCTGTTTTTCTTTTGCCCAACATTCTCAAACGTTTTTATCCCCGGGCGATCTGTCGCACCGAGGCCGACATTTCCCGATTGTTGGGGCAGCCTGTTTATGAGCAGGCGAACATTGAGCTTCAATTTGAAGCATTTATTCAGCAGGCGGCAAGGGCATTCGAATTCATGCGGGAAAAGCACATCAGCACCGTCGATGAACTGCATGCATTTTGTTCCTTCCCACGATTTGCTCCCGAATTTGACTCGTATGGTTTTGACGCGGCTTTTATAGAAAAAGCGCCGCAAACACCGGGCGTCTACATTATGAAAAATGCGGCAGGCGATGTGATATATGTGGGCAAGGCCAAGGTTCTAAGGCGACGTTTGAAATCATATTTTGCGGAAGTGGAAAAGATCGATGAAAAATTGCGCTCCATTCGCGAGGAATTATATGATATTGAACTTATTTCGACCGGTTCTGAATTGGAAGCTCTGTTGCTGGAGAATGAGTTGATCCGAAAGCATCTCCCCAAAGTCAATAAACATAAGGATACTCGCAACCGTTCTTTTCTTCTCAAACAGCGATTCCCCCAGATATTGTTCCTGCCCTCGGTTGACGACAACGCAGTAATAATCCTTTTTTTTAACCCATCCCGTGCCATTGAAACGATGCAGGCCGCGAGAAAAGGCGATGACCGGAAAATCAGAAAAACAATAGACGCCGTGTTCTTTGCCAAAAAGAGTCGGACGTACGAACGCGATAAAGAGGAGATTATAACGAGCTGGTTGTCAAAGAATCATGCCGTCTCCAGGATTGATATGAGATTTGTGACCTCTGTGAATGAGGCTTTTCGACTCGTACAAGCGCACATCAAAAGTTTTACAAAGGGCGAAACAGTTGTTCATTATTAATTGTGAAAAGTGAACCAAACGGCTTCCGGGTGATAATAGCGAAATATTCTTGCCGTTGCCGTCGTTTAACAACTGAGATAGCAGGGGAACCGAATGCAATGATAAAACTTGCGATTTAAAAAATCTCAAAAGGTGAATGTATGAAGAAAAGTGCAAGTCCTTATGTAAGAAAAAGCAAATCCTGGGTCATTAAGAATGTTCTCTCCAACTATTTCAAAGCCTATAATTTAAATGCGGATATCTATCGTGAATATCACTCCAAAACCGACGTCCAATTTACTAAACTGCGCCAACTAAGCGATATCCTGTTTGCCGCCAAGGAGGACCTGCACCTGATTTATAAACGGTTGATAGATCCGAGACGCAATATTTTTGAAAATGCTGAAAAGTTTACGCCTAATGAAGAGGAAATACGATTTATCAACAATGTTGGCATCTTGTTTCATAAAGCCATGGTCGCCAGGGAACTTGAATATATGCTGGAGTACTATGAGACCGAAAACGAGCCGGACTATGAGGATATTAAAGCTTCCCTTGATGATAATATCGAACGCTTGAAAGTACTGTTCGAAAAAGGACTTGAGCTTGTCAAAGGCTTTTTAAGCAACTTTCAGGACGATGCCGTTGTTTTATCCTTCCTGCTCGAAAACAGTCATTATGTTGAAGCTGTTATGGGACAGAGCGTGCAAAAGTTGTTTCGGCAGTTGGGCCATAATGGCTCGATCGCCAAAATGTATTCGAAAGTAGCGCTCTATTTTAAAGACAGCGGTTGGGATGATAAAGCAAAAAAAATATTGCTTGACGCCTTGGCCATTGAACCGGAGAGCAAAGAGCTGCGAGAGATGTGGGCGTTGATACATTGACGATCAGGAGATTTCCGAAAAATATAAAGAAATTATTGCATTGATGCAAAAAAAATGATAATTTATAGAGATAAATTATAATCTTTTAGGAGGCACATAATGGCGATTAAAGAAGAAATGAAAGCAGGAATCTCGATTCTGGAAATCAAAGGAAAGCTCATGGGTGGGCCGGAAACTGCTGAAATTCACAATAGAGTCAAAGAGTTAGTGGCGAATGGCGTTACTAAAGTTGTCATAGATTTGGGCAAGGTCACCTGGATGAACAGTACAGGGCTGGGCGCTTTGATGAGCTCTCTAACGACGGTGAGAAATGCCGGCGGCGACCTGAAAATTGCCCGCGCCACCGAAAAGGTGAAAAGCCTCTTTATGGTGACAAAGCTTATTACGATTTTCGACAATTATGAAACATTGGAAGAGGCGCTGAACTCTTTTAAACAATGACGCAATTTTTTTAAATGGCGGTATAAAAAAAGGGGCATTATCTTTGCCCCTCTTTTTTTCTTTTCAATTGTGGCCCGGGAAAGCGTCGGGAGCGCCAAACATTGCGGGGGCGTTCTCTATTATAAACTCCGCAAAATTTTAAACATCAAAGTGAGGATGTGTTATGAGAAAGTTGTGTATCATACTTATCCTGTTGACCTTGGGGATAGTTGGGGCGTCATCCGACGCAGCGGCTCAATTCGATCGAGACCTCGATCCTGTCATTGTTTTAGGTTCAGAATGCGGCGACTTTTTAACCCTTGCAACAGCGAATATTCGCGTCTTTGTATACTCGTCTGAAACGGATGCGTGGAGTCCCATCCCTTTTCAGGTCGATGATTTCTATCTCAAGGATGGAGAGACGGAAAAGGATATCGAATGGCAGGGCAATGGAATGCTCGATGCCCTCGATGAAATCGTTTTTATGGCCAAGGACCTTGGCGACCAGGCCGTGGGCGAGTTTAACTGGCCTGACGATGTGGATGCGCAAAACCATTCACGTTACGAAGTTGTTGCGACGGATACCGCCGCCGGCGAGAGTCGTTATGCTTACATTTACTACTCGAACACTCTGGCGCAAAGCGATTCGTCCTATGTCACTTATCAACCCGACAGAGTACTGGGCGTGACTTATGGCATCGGCCATGATACGGATGACGCTAATGGGCTGCCGGACTCTCTCGCCATCGTCGGAAATGATATTGACATTCTGGACGGATGGAGAGTGAGGGCGCATATTGACAAGATCGTCGTCAACGCCGATCTTGGCTTCGGCGTGGTCCCCTTTACGGGAACGGATATCTATTTCTCCGAAAGCATGGACGATGATATCAAGCTCACTTACGGCTTTATCACCGTCACCGTGCATGCCAAGGCGTTTCACGAAAAGGACTCCTTGAAAATCAAATCCGGGCCCGTTCGCGTCCTTCGCGAACACACGCTGGCCATTCGCTTCGAAACCACAGGACTCATCGATACATCGCGCATTCCTATTTTGACCATGTATTACGACAAGTCGGTCGAATTCAAACCGGCGTTTTCTTTCGATCTCGGAGATGATGTGAAGGAACTGAAATCCGATTATATCTCCTTTTCGAGCGGCTTTAACCAGAATTCAACGAACGTCAAATTTTACGGCGATGGCTTTTTTATACCCGGCGGCACAACGCAGGATTCTCTGATCGACAGAAATCCGGAAAATCAGATTTTTAAGAAAGACCTGTCGGACGCCGATTGGCCGGGCAAGCACTGGTTCGGCTTTTCAGGGCAGGGTGCGAGCTTTATCAATAATGCAACCTTTCTGACGCTTGTCGAGTTAAACGGCGTTCGCATTGCGCCGAACCGCACGCCCGCGCTCTATTATTTTGATTACAAAAGCGATGAAAATGATCCGAACGGCGTTTACGGCGTCTCCGGCTTGCGGATTTACGACTGGTCTTCGGACTATTCCACGACCTTTGACATCGACGCCCGTTTCCGCAAACTTTACCTGGCGCAAAACAGCGCGCGTTCCGAGATGCAAGCCTTGTTCGATCGCTACAGCAACCCCATGTCGCTGGAATCGCTCAAACAGGGCTATCCCGATATTATTCCACCGGCGCGTATCGCCGATCTGCACATCGCCGATCGTTCCGATACATCGGCCACAATTTCATGGACCGCCGTCGGCGACGACAGCATGTCGAATGGGCCGGCAAGATATTATGTCATTCGTTACAGCACGGTGGCGCCGGAAATTCCCGACGGCAATGATTGGACCTGGTGGGGCGCCGCAACGACGCAGACGGTCTCCAATCCCCCGGCGCCCGCCGACCCCGGCGTGACAGAGATGCTCGAGGTGGGCGGACTAGACGAAGCGACGACCTATTACTTTCGAATAAATGTCGTCGACGATGCCGGCAACGCCTCGGGACTTTCCAACACGGCCTCCGGCAATACGACGCCGGTGGAATTGGCAAGCTTTACCGCCACTGTCACAAATGCTCGCCAGGTGCTGCTTAAATGGACGACGGCCAGCGAGACCAACAATCTCGGTTTTTCCGTGGAAAGAAAATTTGCCGAGATCGACAAATGGGCCGAGGTTGGCTTTGTCAAGGGCGCCGGAACCACCGCGGAAGAGCAGCGCTACACCTTCATCGACGCTCCCGACCGGACGGGTCAATGGTCTTACCGATTGAAACAGGTGGACGCCGACGGCTCGTTCGAATACAGCGATCCCATAAATGTTACGATCGCCGCGCCGCAGGTTTTTGCCCTGCAGCAAAATTATCCGAATCCGTTCAACCCGACGACGACGATCTCGTTCCAGGTTCCCGAAAAGGCCAAGGGTGAAATGATATTGATCATCTATGATATGCTCGGCAGAAAGGTGCGCACTTTGGTGAACGAACCCGTCAAATCCGGGTACTATGATTTCAAATGGGATGGGTATGACGACAACGGCGTCATGACCGCCTCCGGCGTTTATCTCTATCGTCTGAGAGCGGGCGAATTTACAGCAACTAAAAAAATGGTGAAAATGCATTAAACCAGGGCCGGACATTTTGTCCGGCCTTTTTACTAGGGACTTTTCGGCTCGATGAAAACTGTATTTCACACGCAAATCACCGTCAGGATCACCGATCTTAACTATGGCGGACACCTGGGCAATGTCTCGGCTTATTCCTATTTTCATGAAGCGCGCGTGCGCTATTTTCGTGAACTCGGCATGACCGAGGGCGACATCGGCGACGGCGTCGCTCTTACCCAGCTCAATGCTTACATCGAATATAAAGGGGAGGGCTTTGCCGGCGATGTGCTTCGGGCATCGGTGTTTATTGATGAGATAAAGCGCACCCGTTTTCGCGTCAATTACGAGTTCGTGCGTGAATCGGATTCCAAGCTGATCGTACGAGGGCATGCCATGTTAGCCGCCTTTGACTATGCGACCCGCAAGCCCAGGAGACTTGCTCCGGCATTTATTGAAAAAGTAAGAGCTTATCAATCCGGTTAATTTGCCCTCCTTATGAATTTTTTTCTTTCTGTTGTGTAAAAAGACAGCTTTGTTTTTTTAATGAAAACTATATCGACTAAAAACGAAACCCTGCATTCATGAACGAATTCCTGACTCACCAGTTTCCTTTTCGCTTGTTTAAAAAAACATCCAAAGAAAGCGCCGTGCTCTATGTTTCAATGTTTATTCTGGGCGCCTGCGGTTTGGCGTATGAATATACATTGAGCAAGGTGGCTTCGGACATCCTCGGCAACTCCGTGCGGCAATGGGCGATCATCATCGGCGTGATGATGTTTTTCATGGGCGTTGGCTCGGATTTACAAAAGTATCTTAAAAATCAGAACCTGGTCGATAAATTCATTTTTTTTGAAATGATAATCGGTCTCATGGGCGCTTTTGGGCCGATTGCGCTTCTTTACAGCTATTCGACGTTTCCCGGTCATTACATCCTGGTGCAGTATTTTTTTGTCGTCGGCATCGGCCTCATCATCGGTTTTGAAATCCCGCTGATCACGCGCATTAACGAAACCTACACGCAGGAATTGAAAATAAACCTCGGCTCCGTCCTCAAAATGGACTATATCGGCTCTCTCGCCGGCTCCCTGGTTTGGATTTTTCTTTTGCCTCGATATTTTACGATCGTCGAAACGGCTTTCGTCCTCGGCATCCTGAATCTTCTTGTCGCGCTTTTTACGCTGGTTTTCTTTTTTCGTCTTGTGGCGCGCTGGAAAACGCTTTTTGTGCTGAACATCCTGGGCATGGCGCTTATAATCTTTGGTCTGGCGTCGGCCCAGTGATGGACCTCCCATGCGGAGCAAAAGCTGTATCGCGACCGCGTCATCTTTTCGGAAACGACTCGCTTTCAACACATCGTACTCACCAAATCCCGCAGTGGAGAGATTGCTTGCTATATCAACGGGCATTTGCAGTTCAACAGCGCCGATGAATATATTTATCATGAAAACCTTGTGCATCCGGCCTTTGCCGTCGCGCCGGTGCACAAAAAAGTCCTCATACTTGGCGGCGGCGACGGCCTGGCCTTGCGAGAAGTGCTGAAATATCCGGATGTGGAATCTGTAACTCTCTGCGATATTGACCCGGTGATGACCACGCTGGCGCGGGACAACCCCTACTTTCAGCAGTTGAACAATAATAGCCTGCGGGACGGCAAGGTCGTGGTGATGCAGAACCACGCCATCACCGAGGTCGGCAGGGCGGTGCTTCAGGAGGAGGATCAACACGATCCGGTTCATCGCAAATTTAAGGACGTCGCTGAAATAAGCATTATAAACCTGGATGCCGCGGCCTTTGTCGAGCAAATTTCCGGCATGTATGATATCATAATCATAGATTTTCCGGATCCCAATAACCAGGATTTGTCAAAGTTGTATTCCGATGTTTTTTATCACCATATTCAAAAAAAGCTTTCCGCCGATGGCATCTTTGTGCAGCAGGCGACTTCGCCGGTGCACGCCAAGGAGGTGTTTTTACTGGTCGGGCGCACCATAAATGCCTCGGGACTGACGGCCATTCCTTACCACGATAACGTGCCCTCGTTTGGCGAGTGGGGATGGTGGCTCGGCGGACGCGCGGATCGCTACAGCGCCGAAACAATCTATAAAAGATTGCGTAGTATCAATGATGTCAAGGTCCCGACATCGTACCTGACGCCTGCTCTGATCAAGGCTTCACTTTCCTTTGGCAAAGATCAACTGAAATCAAAAGAGACGGAAATAAACACGCTTACAAATGGGTTGGCATTTACGTACTATGTAAACGCCTGGCAATTTTAATTTTGATTGTAAAGGAGATCGGCAGTGAATGAAAAAGCATTTAAAGTACTAGGCGGCTTTTTTCTCTTGCTCGTGCTTTTGTCGATTTGCAACAAAAGTGATCGGCGATCGAGATACACCTCCGCGGAGCAGTACGATGTCACTGTGCAGACCATTATTCCGGCGAGCGAAGGTCTGAATCTCATCGCCGTCGGCGAGCTGTTGAAAAAAGCCAAGGACGCCGAGGAGTTTGAGCGTCTCCTGAATTCGCCGGACAACGGCGTCAACAACCTGGATCTGAACGAAGACGGCAAGGTGGATTACATCTATGTCACCGAGTACGGAGATGATCGCGTAAAAGGATTTTCACTCACCACGCAACCGGCGCCGGGAGAGACGCAGGAGGTGGCGACGATCGAGATTGAAAAGTCCGGTTCGGACGCCAATGTACAAATTCGCGGCAACGAACAGATCTACGGACAGAATAACTACTATCATTCGCGCTTTGGCCTGACCGATATGTTGATCCTCGGTTGGCTGTTCCGTCCGCATTCGCTGTACGCCTCCCCCTGGGGATACGGACGCTACCCCTCTTATTACCGACAGCCTTCCGTGCGGCCATACAATGATTACAGGCGCAACGTCAGCCGTACAACCGGCGGCTCGTCGTTCACTTCTTCGACGAGAAGCAGCGTCAGCTCCACGGTAAAATCGCCGAACGCAGGGAAATCTGCTGCAAGCATCAAGGCGCCTCTCAAGAATCCCACGTCCTCGCAAAAGCAATTTCAGGCGCGCAATCCTTCAAAACAGGTGAAGAGCAGCGGCTTTGGCCGGGCGAAGAGCCGAAGCGCATCGAAATCGGTTACTCGTTCTTCATCCGTTCGTCGCAGCGCCCCGAGCCGCAGCAGAAGTTTTTCCGGCGGCGGCAAATAAGTCAACAGCTCATTTTAATGTGGAGATGTTATTATGGAAGAGATTATTGCAGCTCTTTTTGATACCAGCGCCTTGCAGGTTTTCACCCACTTTGACGGTCCGGTCTACCTGGTCGCCATTTTGATCGTTTTTGTGCTGGCCAAGTTGTTGTACGATGTATTCACCCCCTACAAACTGAGCGAACAATTGACGACCGTGGACAACAAAGCGGCCGCCGTCTCATTTGCCGGCTATATGTTCGCCATCGGCATCGTCGTCTATGGCGTGTTCACCAGCGAGCCGGAGGCCGGATTTGTGGCCACGCGCCAGGAGTTGTTTCTCGATCTGCTCAGTGTCCTTGTATGGAGCGCCATCGGCATTGTGTTGCTGAATATCGCTCGCCTGGTGAACGACAAGATATTGCTTCGGCAATTCAACACGGTGAAGGAGTTGATCGAGGATCGCAACATCGGCACGGGCGCCGTGGAGTTGGGCAACTATGTCGGCTCGGCGCTCATTATTCGCGCCGCGTTGTTTGGCGAGGATGCCAGCTTTATCGCCGGCGTAGTGAGCACGCTCATTTATTTCGTCATCGGCCAGTTGGGATTTATCGTTTTTTCGTGGATTTACCAGTGGATCAGTCGCTATGATTTGCATGCCGAAATTGAAAAAGACAATATTTCCGCCGGCGTAGCCTTTGGCGCGAGCATGATCGCCATCGCCATTTTACTGTCCGGTTTTATTATGCGATACGATTCGCTTCTCGGCTTTCTGGCCTGGTTCGTGGCCAGCCTGTTTTTTCTCATGGTCAGTCGCTATATCGTCGATAAACTTTTACTGCCCGGCGCCTTGCTGGACGAGGAGATCAGCCGGGATCAGAACTGGGGCGCGGCGTTGATCGAAGGCGGCGTCGCCATTATTCTGGCCATGCTTCTTGTGCCGGTATTTCTGGGCTAGGAAATGACGACCCCGGTTGCTTGTTTGCCGGGTCTGTAATTGTATTGTCAATTAACACGGAGAAAGCAGTTGGGAAAATACAGCGTCACCGAGGAGCAGAAAAAACATTTTGCCGGATTGTACCTGCTCGAGTATATGATCAACACGCCGCGCGCCATTTCTGTTTTTCTTGACGACAACGATCAGGACCTGGAGCCGGTGCTGGAGTGGCTGATGATGAAGGGCTGGATTCAAATTCTGGACGGCGAAAAATACATTCCGACGCCCGATGGCCGTAAAGAGTTGCTACAGTTTATGCAGCGATACAGCGAATATCTCACCATGTTTGATATTTTCAGCGCCGTCGACCTGGAGGCCGGCGAGTTTGCCTTTGCGCGATATTTTGATTTTGACGACGACGAATGGAAAGAGTATCTGAACGACGACAGATGGGAAGACCTGCGCGTCGCCGTCGCCGATTTTAAAGGCATGGATCCCGTCGAAATCGTGTTTATGAGTTTCA
>JAJRST010000297.1 GCA_024278645.1 bacterium
CACAAGCTGCCCGTATTTCACGCCGGCGGGACAGACCGTCTGGCAGGCCTGGCAGTCCAGGCAAAAGTCCATTTCATCGACAAAGGCGTCGGTCAACGGCAATTGTCCCTCGGCGACATATTTGATCAGTCGAATGCGTCCGCGCGGCGATGATTTTTCCCGCCCCGTCAGTTGATAGGTTGGGCAGACGGCCAGGCACATGCCGCAATGGATGCAACTGGCGATGATCTCTTCATCCGGGATGTCAATTCTGCTCAAAGGGTTCATCGTTCTTCTGTCGTCTCCTGGTTGTCAAATATTTTCCCGGGGTTGAGGACGCCGTTGGGGTCAAAAGTCTCTTTTAATTTTCGCATCATTATTTTCTCGCCCGCGGAACTCCACTTTTCAAGAAAACGTTTTTTGGCCAACCCAATGCCGTGCTCGCCGGTGAGCGTGCCGCCAAGCTCCAGGGCCGCCTGGAATATTTCGTCGAACGCTTTTTCAACCCGCGCCATTTCTTCCGCGTCGCGTTCGTCGGTCAACGCCGTGGGGTGAAGATTGCCGTCGCCGGCATGGCCGAAAACGCCCATGGTTATATTATGCTTTGCGGCGATGCTTTGTATCTTTTCCACCATGGGCGCCAATTGGCTGCGCGGCACCGTGGCGTCTTCCAGAATGGTCGTCGGCTTGACCCTGGCCAGGGCGGCGAATGCGGAGCGCCGCGCCGTTTTCAGCGCGTCCGCCTCCTTTTCATTTGCGGCGATTTTCACCTCCGTGGCGCCGTTCTTTTGCGCAATGGGGATGATCTTGTCGGCCTCTTCGCGCACCTGCTCGGCATGGCCGTCCACTTCGATGAGCAGCAGAGCGCCCGCGTCTCGCGGCAGACCAATTTTGGCAAAATCCTCCACGCAGCGAATGGTGGTATTGTCCAGGAATTCCAGCGTCGCCGGAATGACCGGGGCGGCAATGATGTCGGAGACCGTCTGCGCCGCGCTTCGCATGTCCGGGAAATAGGCGAGCATGGTCTTTTGCGCCTGCGGTTTGGGAATCAGCTTTAAAAGCAGTTTGGTGAAAATGGCGATGGTCCCCTCCGAGCCGATGAGCAAATCCTTCAGGTTGTAGCCGGAAACGTCCTTGACGTTTTTGCCGCCGAGATCGACGACCTCGCCGGTGGCCAGCACCGCCTCCATGCCCATGACATAATCCCGGGTGACGCCGTATTTCAAGCCGCGCAGGCCGCCGGCGTTTTCCGCCACATTGCCGCCCAGGGTGCACACGTTCATGCTGCCTGGGTCCGGGGGATAAAACAGCCCGATCTCTTCCACGGCGGCGGCAAGCTGCGCGGTAATCACGCCCGGCTGCACCAGCGCCGTCAGGTTCTCGCGATCGATGTCCAGAATTTGATTCCAGTGATTCATCAGCAAAACGACGGAATCCTTGCCCGGAATGGAACCGCCGCTGAGCCCGGTGCCCGAACCGCGCGGAACCACGGCAAAGTCCTTCTCATTCGCCAGTTTCAAAATAGCCTGAATATGCCGCACCGATTGCGGCAGCACCGCGGCGGCCGGCAGGGCGCTGAGAACCGGCGTGCCGTCGTAGCTGTAGGCGATTCTGTCTTCGCGGGATGTCAGCACATTTTCTTTATCGACGATTTCTTGCAACTGTTCAAGGACATCGGTATTCAACATTTCTCATCTCTTTTGTAATTATTTTAGGCGAAACTGTTTAAAAAAACATCCGTGCGGAAAATTCTTTTGTTCAAGAATTTTTATCATGTCACAAAGAGACTAGGATTCTTGCTTTCGAATCAATAGATCGCCATTTTTTCAAGGTTGAACAGTTGCCCTGAAAACTTGCTCTTTGCTTTTTTCTTTGAGATTTTGAATCTTCGAAGCGTCGTCCCCCCGAACAATACGGATTACAATACATGCACCAAGGCGCCGAGCTCGTTTTTTAAAAGATTATCCTGCGGAAAAGCGTGTCCAAGATGCTGGCGGAATCCTTCCGCGTATGACGCGGCAATATCGCGTCCTCTCTTTTCGGAAAAACGGCGCATGGCGATGAGGTATTCGTCGATGCCGTGATGCTGCAGCAGCCAGTCGCGTTGGCTGGCATGGCAGGCGAGCATCGTTTCTTTCGTTTCGATGACGCCGCTGATATCGACGACCGTGCTCGCCTTGATTTCGACGCCGAAAATATCCTTGCCCTCCAGGGGATCGAGATAATAAAGATGCGGCACATGTTCGCAGGGCGGCGCCCCATCGGTATTGATGTTGGCCATGCCGGCGACAAAACAGGCCGTTTGCGCAATTTTGCTCGTCGTCTCGTGATCGATCATATAATCGGTCGGGCTCATGGCAAAAACGATTATCGGCTTGACTTGCCTGATCAGGCGGATAGCCTTCAACAGGGTGGGACGATCGTACATGATGAACGCATCGTCGCATTCCAGGCAATGATAACGGCCATTAAGCAGCGCGGCGGCCGCCGCCGCTTCCTTTCTGCGAATGGCGCTGATCTCCTCGCGGCCCAGGACGGCCGAGCCGCAGTCCCCCGGCGTCATCGTCGCTATTTCGATGCGCCAGCCCTTCTCGTGCAACAGCGTCAACGTGCCGGCGCACAAGAACTCGGCGTCGTCCGGATGCGCCACAATGGCCAGGGCGGTTTTATTGGCGTCGCTATGCATGGGTTGTATCTCCATAACATTCAATTCATCAAAGTCATTTTGGCCTCTCTTGCGCGAGACCGCATTGTCATTCCGCTCCTTGCTCCTTTTTCCCTGCTCCTTGCTCCTTACTACTACTACTTGCTTCTAACTCCTTGATCTTCAACCTCATAGTTCACGCGCCTGATGCTTTTCATCCAGCGTCTTGAACATGCTCTTCAATTCGGCAATGGCTTTGTATAGAATCTTGCCCGACATATAGGTGAACGAAACCAGGGATAATGAGACGACAACGCCCCAGAAAACAATCCATGCACTCATAATGCGGCCTCCTCGACCTTTTTGGGTGAAATCATATTCTGCACCAGCGAGCCGACAATCATGCCGACAAACGCCAGCAAAAAGCCGCCCCAGCCCATGCGACTGGCCCAGGCGTTTTTCACGCTTTCCGAGAGTACCAGGTAAAGCAGCGGCGGCAGCGCGCCGAGAGTGAAGGCCAGGTAAGCGCCGGCGGTGCGCGCCTTTTTCCAGTAAATGCCCAGGCCGATGCCCATCAGCGTGCCGGGCAGGAACAACATGCCGGTCATGTTCAGATAGAAATAGAGATAGCCCTCCAGCTTGTTGAACAGCGACCACCAGATGATAAAGATCATCACCGCCGCCATGGTGATGCGGCTGACGATCAGTTGATTCTTTGAACTCACTTCCCTGCCGGTGATGAATTTAATCACCGCGCCGACGATATCCTGGGAGACGACCGAACTCCATGACAACAAATAGCTGGCATAGGTGGACATGGAGGCGGCCAGCAGCCCGGCGAAAATGAGGCCGAGCACGCCGCTGGGGATGATGGCCTTGACCAGCAGCGGCAACGCATCCAAACCGTCCACCGGCTCGGTAAAATAGGCGAACGCCATGATGCCCCAAAAGATGGGCAGGATGGCGCGCGATAAAAACATCAGTCCAGACCAACTGTAAATCCTCATGCCGGTCTTGGAATTCTTTGAGGAAAACAGACGCATGGAGATGGCCTGCCAGGCGACCAGAATGGAGGTCCACAGCAGCACCTGCCATATCAGAAACCCGATGCCGAACTCGCCCTCGAACAGTGATGGGAAAAACGGGTTGACGCCCTTTTCGCCCATGCCGGCGACGACGGAATCAACGATATTCCCCCAGCCAATGACATACACGCCATA
>JAJRST010000298.1 GCA_024278645.1 bacterium
CCCGGATGCGATGCCCAGCGGAACAGAGGCCTCCTTTGTTTCCTTGTTCAAAATCATGGGCGTGTTCAACAGGGCCCAAAACAGCTCGGGATTGTCATCGTACGCTGAAACGATATTGGCAATGTTGGCGCTGTCACGATCGACGAGAACTCGATAGACGACGTCGTCGAAGACCCCCGGTTCGTTCGAAGCCTGCCAGCGCAGGGTGATGTTGGAACTGAAAACGGAATCCCCGCTCGCCGGCGTCGCCAGGCGAAACGGCTCCGGCCGCGAGGAGAAATGCGTTGCGGTTCCGCGGTAGGTTCTGGAGAAAAAATCGGATTCATCCAGCGTGGCAAAATCCAGTCGAAAAGTGTTGTGCTTGCCGGGGAAGGCCTCTCCGATGGCCATACCGACGTCGTCCAGGCGAATGCTGGCGCCGAAGGTCATCTTTTTGAACAAGTCGCCGCCAAAGTCATAGCCGGCGTTCACGGCCAGAAAACGATTTATCGCCACTTCGCCGCCCAGGGAGACGTATGCATCTTCATCCTTGACGCTGACATAATCCGCCGACAACAACATTCTTGTTCCTTTTGGAGAACCCAGGTAAAAAGCAAGTCCGGCGCGCATGGTTCGCGGCAGCGGCGTGCCAAGCTGGTAAAAAGTAAGATCCCCGCCGTTTTGCGTCACGGCAGCGCCAAATGAAAACACGCCTTTAAGATTTTTACCCAACGCCAGGGGCGACGTTTTAGCCATGACGCCGTAGTCATAGACAAGACTGCTCGCCGAATACTGCGCCAATATGCTCTTCAGATACTTGACATTGCCGCCGATGCTCAGGTTGTTGGAAATAAAGGTTAACGGCTGCCCGTAGCTGATGGAAGCCACGACATCGCTGGCCGAAGCCTCCGGCAACGCCGCGTCATTGTTGTTAAAGGCTGACGTCCCCTGGTACAACAGACCAAGACCAAAGCGCGCCTCGCGACTCCAGGGCATGGGAATTTTTCTGCCGTAAACAAATGAAGCATTGGAAATATCGGCGATCCACTTGGTATAACCGGCCGACCATACCCACTCGCGAAAAAACGCGGCGGCGGCGGGGTTGGCGAAAACCGAGTGCGGATCGTCGATGACCGCCGTGGCCGTTCCGGCCATGGACTGTACGCGTGCTCCGGGAAGCATCTTTAAAAAAGCGGCGCCGGAACGCACCTGGGCGTTGACGACCCGGCCCTGCGTAGCTATCGCCAAAACGGTCAAGATATAAAATATATTTTTAACGCTTCCGTTTCGCATCAATTCATCTCACAATGATCATCTTTTTCCAGGTGTTTTCCGTCTCCGTACGCATCGTGATCAAGTATACGCCGCTGCCGACGAGCTGTCCCTGTTCGGTCATGCCATTCCAAAACAAAGTATGGCTTCCCGGTTCATAAGAAGCGTCGACCAGGGTTGTAATAAATCGTCCGGCGACGTCATAAAGGTTCATCTCAACACGGCCGCCGGGCACGACGAAATCGATGGGAATGCCGTCGCTTTCCGGATGCACAACGTTCGGCGGCATGAGGGCGAAACTGCCCTGGATGCTGACGCTAAAAGAGGCCGAGCCGCTGGCGCCGTTTGCACCCGTCGCACGAATCTCAAAAACAATCTCCTCCGCGCCGCCGCCCTGCAACGCCGGAAGCACAAACGGCTCGTCGATATCATACCAGACATCGGGCCGCGGCGTTGTACGCGCGATAAAAGAATCGAACAAGTCGTCGATAATCTCGCCGTCCGGCAAATGCACCAGCACATCCCACGAGATCACCGGAACGGGAAAAAGAACGCGCAGCCAGATGCTGTCGCTGACCGACGCCGTCAACGACTGCATTTCAATTCTTGGCTCAAAAGGCTGCGGCGGCTGCCCGTAGGCGACGAATTGCAGCAGCGCCAGGTTGTCGCCCGTCGCCGTCGACAATTCGTTGTCCGCCGCGACCTGCAATTGAAAATTTAAAATGTGTCGGCCGTCGGGCAGCTCCGGCGGCGCGGAAACGTCCGCCTGTAACTTTACGGAAACAAACGGTGCAATTTCACGAATGAACCAGACGATGGAATCTGCTGTAAAAGTATAGGGCGACGGATCGGCGCCGGAAATGACGCCGTCGTCCAGGGCGTTGCACTTTACACGAATGTTTTGCGCCGCGCTTGCCGTCAGGTTTGATAAGGAAAGAGAAATCGGATAGACGCGCCCCTGTTGCAGGACCGCCAGGGTGTCGCCGTTGAGAGCTTCAAAAGAATCGGCCGGAACCGTTAAAAGTCGATATTGAATCGACAAGTCGCAGCTATCGGAAACGTTCGCCGGCGTATCGATGGACCATATCGTCAGAGAATCGCTGTCATTGCCGGGATTCGCATCATCGGGCGCATGGACCTCGGCTACAAATACGGCGGACGCCTCGGCCTCAAGCCGGTTCGAGAGCGACACGATGATGCTCGTGTCGCTCTCAGCCGGCAACGTCAAGGACCATAAAAGAGAATTTTCATTCCCATAAACCGGAGGCGGGGTTTGATCCAGGACGCGAACCTCCTTCGGCAGGGTGAGCATGACTCTTATATTCGACGTCGGTTGATCGCCAAAATTTGCGACATGAACGATGCTTTCAAAAGCATCCTGGCAATAAACAGCATTAAAAGTTGCGCCGTCTCTCTCGATCCATAAACCGCTGTTTGTGGACAGAGTGACGCCGACATCCGGCGCCTGCGCGGAGGAAACAGAGACGACAGTCCCGTTCCCGGATGCAGACGCACCCGCGTCGCCAGAAGGTTGAATTTGCGAGAAAATTAACAGGGGGTGTAGGACACAATACAAAAGTAAAATTTGCATTGCGCCGCTCTTTTGCTTATCTTTCACAGCTGGTTTGCCTCAAAACTGCTGAATGATGCTGATCTCTCTCTTTTAGACATTGTGAAAAGGCAACCATTGTGCCACAGCAAAG
>JAJRST010000299.1 GCA_024278645.1 bacterium
AATATGGAGCGCATCGCCAAGATGATCGCCTCCATACGTCTGATGGAGACGGACGACGATTCGCTTTACAGCGACTGGATCGACAGGATTATGCAGTCGGATCCGCGGCAGAATCTCGTCTATATCGCCGTGTTTGATTCGCGCCAGCGATTGATCGCCTACGCCTTGAACCCCCGCGACCTGGATGTGAACGCGGAAATTCTCACGCCCGAGGATGAAGAAAATATTGTCATGCGCTTGGTGAACGGACAGATTGCGGAAGAAAGCTGGAGCGATTTCGACCATGTTCCCGTTGAAATTCGTTTTGGCCGAAGTTCGCGCGGTCGCGTTGATGTGGGCTTTTCTCTCATCGAGTTTAACAACCGGGCGCGCCAGAAATTGTTGATGAATATTTATATTCTTGGCAATGCATTTGTGGTGGTGGTCATTCTGTCCATCTTTTTGGGGCGACGTTTTACAAAGCCGCTCAATCGACTGTCCACCGCCATGCTGGCGATTTCGCAAGGCGATTTCAGCGTTCAGGTTCAGAACCGGTCGCGCGACGAAATCGGCGATTTGGCGAGGTCGTTCAATTACATGACCCGACGCCTGCGCGAAAAGGCGGCCATCGACGACTTTTCGCGGGTGCTGGTTTTCTCCGTCGAACATTCACGGTTGATTCAAATGGTCGCCGACCGTATCGTCGATTACATGGGCGCCGAGCAAGGCGCGCTGTTTTTGCTGGAAGAGAAGGGGCAAGAGCTTTTCGCCGTTTCCGAATGGGGCTGGCCCGGAAAGATTAACGAAATGATTCGCATCAACTTTACCGATCATCGAACGGAATATATGCACCGCACGGAGCCGTTTACGTCCCAGGACGTCGATGACGACCATATTTTTCAGGACATTTTGCAGCAGTTGCAGCGCCAGCTTGATTTCAAGTCGATTGACCTGGTCGCGCCTCTTGTCAGCCAGGGCGAGACCATCGGTTTTGTCGTGCTGGCGCCGGAGACCGACGGCACCGGCTACGATCCTGATGAAAAAATGTTCTTGCGTACGCTTTGCCACCAGGCCGGCATGGCCATTCGCAACTCGTTTTTGCTGCTGGAGCTTACCGAAAAGGAGCGAATAAAACGCGAGCTGGAAATTGCGCGCGACGTGCAAAAAAGCCTGTTACCCAATCACGAACCGGCGATGAACGGACTGAACCTCGCCGGTCTCTGCGTACCGGCCACGGAGGTGGGCGGAGATTATTACGATTACTTTATCATCGATGAGGAGCGCATCGGCATCGCCATAGCGGACGTTTCCGGCAAGGGCGCCTCGGCCGCTTTTTACATGGCGGAGATCAAAGGGATGATGACCACGCTGGCCAACCTCATATCCTCGCCAAAAGAGCTGCTGTGCCATTTGAATAAAAATCTGAACAAGAATCCCGACAAGCGCATCTTTACCACAATGGTTTATGGCGTTTTGAATGTCAGAACCCGCGAGTTTACCTTTGTACGCGCCGGGCACAACGCCGTCATTGTCAAACGCGCCAATCGTCCGAATGATATCGATGCATTGATTCCGCAGGGCATCGGCCTCGGCCTCGTCAACGATGCAATCTTTAGAGAATATTCCGAGGAAGCGACGATTCGCTTTGATGTCGGCGACCTCCTTTTCCTTTACACGGACGGCATTTCCGAAGCGATGAACAGTCGACAGGAGGAGTTTGGCGAGGAACGCCTGTACGAACTCATCGCCGCGAATTCAGTTTCCGATACTTTCGAGCTGCAAAGGAAAGTGATGCGCAGCGTCAACGAGTTTGTCCACGATGCAAAACAGCATGACGACATCACCATGGTGATCGCACAAATTGTATAAGGCGTCAGAAAAAAGTGGCAATTTTCTTTGAAATTCTTGAAATTTCAGTTGCATTCGTCATTGACGCTTGCTTCTTTGGCGAAAGGTTCATCGTTTGTGACAAGAGGTAACATCATGAAGAAATATATCATTCTGCTTTTTATATTTATATTTTCGTTGCCGGCTTGCCTGCTTTTTACGCGTTGCGGCAGCGAAGGCGACCGCCAGATAAAGCTGGCGCCGCGTCCAATGGGCGCCATCATGCAGGACAGGGTTAAAATCATTCAGATCGCCGTCGAGGAAAAGAAGAAAATTGCCGTTCTCGATTTTGAAAACAGCAGCGGCGTTCGGGATGCGGAATGGCTGAAGAATGGTCTGATGCGAATGCTGGCCGCTTCGCTTGTGCAGTCTCGCCAGTTGATCGTCATGCAGGCAAACGTGGTGAATGATGTGCTCTTGCACCTGGATATGAAGCCGGGAGATGTAAAAAACAACCGCGCCTGTCAACGGCTCTCTTCCAGGTTAAAGGCGGAGGCTATTGTCGCCGGCGCCTATCATATTAAAGACGACTCCCTGACCATAGAGGTGAAACTTTACGATGGACAGGACGGGGAATTATTAAACACATTTTCCAGCGTTGCAAAAGTTGAAGATATGGAAAGCCTTTCTTCGGCCATGGCAAAGCTGGCCTGGCAATTGCGCATCGAGCTTGAGGAAAAAGAGGACGCTTTGCCGGAAGTGAACCGCTCCCTGGCGGATGTTTCAACGAGATCACTGCAGGCGTACAAATACTATCTGGCAGGCATCGAAAAGCAGGAGCAGTTTTTACTGCC
Source organism: bacterium (assembly GCA_024278645.1). Lineage (GTDB taxonomy): Bacteria > Zhuqueibacterota > Zhuqueibacteria > Residuimicrobiales > Krinioviventaceae > JAJRST01. The sequence goes on from JAJRST010000299.1 coordinate 2,661, forward strand.
GGAAGCATCGGAGCTTTTTCGCAAGGCCATCGATCTGGATTCCACTTTTGCCTCCGCTTACCTCAGTTTAGCGCACACGATGCTCACTCTCGGCCTCTTTGGCCAGTCGCGCCCGATATTGGAAAAGGCGGTAAAGTATTCCGAATACCTGCCGGAACGCGAGCGGCTGCCTATTTTGGCTATGCAGGCCATGGTCAACGGCGAACCTTTCAAGGCCGTTGCTATTTATAATAGAGCCATCGAGCTGTTTCCCGAGGATGATGAGGTTCATTATCAGCTCGGCAATTATTATTTTTCCGTGATGCAGGATTATGCAAAAGCGATAGAGCGATACGAGACCACCATCGAGCTGAACCCGCGACACAAGCTGGCCTATAATCAATTGGCTTATGCCTACGCCCGCGTCGGCTAGATGGAGCATGCCATCTATATCCTGGAAAAGTACGCCGAGTTGGCGCCGGGAGAGCCCAACCCTTACGACAGTTACGGGGAGATATTGCAACGGGAAGGACGACTCGAAGAGGCCGTGCGGAAATATAAAGAGTCGTTAAAAATTAACCCGGGTTTTTGGCCGGCGCGCATTCATCTTGCTTCCGCTTACCAGGACATGGGGCGCTTCCGCAAGGCAAAGGCTTTACTAAAGGCCATGCTCAAGGATACGACGTTTGTCCAGCAAAAAAGAAACACCGAAAGCAGGCTCGCCTGGCACGAAATTGTCGTCGGCGATATTGCCGGGGCGGAAAAAATCTGGCAGCGAATAGTTGATGAAAACCCCAAGGATGCATCTGCTATTTTCTCCTTGTTGAGCCTTCGTCCCGATTATGAGCCTTATCGCCAGCAGTTTGTTCGTTTCGTCGATGAGGAGCTGAATGGAACGCAGGATAACGTCTCTTTTGACTACTTGTTTCCGATGCTGTTCATGGCCCTGCGTTATAATCTTGCCATCGACAAGGTCGAGCAGGCGCTTGATAAAGCCGTGGCCGTGCGCAAGGATCCGATTTTCGAGCAGGCGGCGGCGGCTTACAAAATCATTATTGATTTTCAAAAAGGAAGGTCGTCGGAGAAAACGGCACTGGTTTTTACCAGGCCCAACAACGCGCAGGCGTTTCGGTTCGCCGGGCCCGTTTCGTGGAATGAATACTGGCGTTTCTATTTCAGCGGTTTAAAGACAGCGCAACAGGAAGGCATGAACATTAAACAATGGGTCATGGGTTTTCAGGACTTTGCCCTGGAATCCCAAAATGTTAATTTTCAACTGGAAAGTGAAATTGCCCGGGCGGCGGCCGAGTTTTATTCGGGGGACAGCGTTGCTGCCAAGGGTATGCTCACCTCCATCGGCATCCCTTGTGAAGACGACTGGAGATTTCTGGGCCCCTTTAAAATGACGCGCGGTTTTAATGAAAAATTCTGGCCGGAGAAGAAAAAAGTCGAAGAATGGCTGAGCCGGGAGAAATATTCCAAAGCCTTGTTGCAACAACGGGACGACTTGTTCGACGGCTATATCGATCTGAAACAGATCGGCGACGCCAGCTTCAATGACGCCATGTACGCGCTTTTACGAATCAATTCCCCGACGTTTCAGGACGCGCAGTTGCGAATTGGCATGAGCGGCAAATTAAAGGCATGGCTTAATGACGAGTCGGTGATGATTAAAAACATCCGCACAAAAGCAATCATTGACAATTTTATCGCCACGGTTCGGCTGCGCCCCGGCGCTAATTGGCTGTTGTTGCTAGTGAACAATGCGACCGGAGAGCTGGGCTTTTATTGCCGGCTGACAGGCAAGAACGGTGATGCCATTGAGCGAGTGGATTTTAATGCTCCGACAGTATTTGCGGAATCTGAACTTCAAAATGGAGTAAAAGAAGGAGCATGACACCCCCAGAACAGAGCAAGCATTCGGAAAAGAGACCTTTTTTTATGGCCGTCGCCGGCAACATCGGCGTGGGCAAAACAACGTTGACAACCAAGATCGCGGAACGATTTTCGTTGCGCCCCTTTTTTGAACGGGTCATCAATAATCCATACCTCGCCGACTTTTACAAAGATATGCATCGATGGAGCTTTAACCTGCAAGTCTACTTTTTGTCGCAGCGTTTCATTGACCAGCGCACCATTTCCGAAAGCGCCGACCCTTGCGTGCAGGACAGGTCCATTTATGAAGACGCGGAAATTTTCGCCTATATTTTGCACAAGCAGGGCTATATGAGCGCCCGCGATTACGAAAATTATCGCGACCTTTTTTATGTGATGACCGATTATCTTCGCCGGCCCGACGTCATCGTCTATCTTCGCGCTTCGACATGGACGCTGATCACCCGCATTCGCAAACGAGGACGCGAGTTTGAAAAAGGCATCACCGTGGAATATCTGCACGAATTGAACGAGGCTTATGAGCGCTGGATTAAAAGGATGTCCGAGGAAACCAATGTGCTGATCGTCGATGCCGATCAGATTGATTTTGAAAAATATCCGCAACAGCTCGACGACGTGTTTAAGCAGCTTGAATCTTATATCAAGTGAGAGGGTTTTTATGGCAGAAAAAAATGCACGAATTATCACACTGACGACTGATTTCGGCGCGCGCGATGCTTTTGTCGGCGTTATGAAAGGCGTTATTCTGAATATCAATCCGTCGGCGACGGTCATCGACATTACGCACGGCATTCCACAGGGCGACCTGGATGCCGCCTCGTTTGCGCTGGATCAGGCGTACCTGTTTTTCCCGCCGGAAACTATTCATGTTGTGGTCGTTGACCCTGGTGTGGGCACGAAACGAAAAATTCTGCTGGCGCGCGCCGCCGATCGCTATTTTCTGGCGCCGGACAACTCGGTGTTAAAGTATGTCTTTGCGCAGCAGCCCGAT
>JAJRST010000300.1 GCA_024278645.1 bacterium
CTGCGACCAGGCTGTCCCGAGGCGCTGTCAGGCGCACGTAAAGCGACCGCTCCAGTTGCGCCGTCGCATTCAACAGGCGAAGCCGATAGGCCGGCGTATCGGGGACATGGCTGAAATCAGGCTGACCGCTGACGCTCACCTCCTGAAGGGCATTGACAAGCATGGCCGAGCTGCCGGACATGGCGCCTTTGGGCAGTTCGATTACCAAATCCCCATCAAAAGGCACCAGATTTGTAACTTGTTCATTGACGAGAAAGCCTGCCGACGTGGCCTGAAACATGGTCGGCGTCAATGTCTTGACAATGATATTGTTGCGGCGATTGTCGTCGGGCATTGTGGTGTCCGGATCAATGGTCACGCGTACGGTCATGGGCCCCGGCGCCGGGGCATAGCTGATCCTGCATTTTTTCGATGCATAGGCCGCCACATCCACGGTATCCGTGCCGATGCTTCGCCAGGAATCCGCCAGGGCGGGTCGATATTCAAACAACACCGGGATATTCGACACATCATTGCTGCCGGTGTTGTTGATCGTCGTCTCCAGGTAAACCCGGTCGTCGCCGACAAAGGAGATATCGTCCGGGTCAACGGCGACATCCACGTCCAGGCTGATATAAAACTTGTAGAGCCGACTCGTGTAGGATTTGTTGTCGATATCCGTGGCCCTGAAATAGTAGGAGAACTGGAATCCGGTCCACACCACGGTCACCGCTCGCTGCGATTTATACCAGTCGTCGCCCGTCGGCTGCATGGCCAGCGTATCGTTCAACGCCAGGCATCGAACCGCGGCAAGCTCGGAGCGGCTGCGAACATGAACGTAAAAATAGAGGCTGTCATCGTCGGTGCGCTGCACGTAGGCGGAGTCAAAAACGGCGCCTTTTAAAGAGATGGAAGCGTAGCCGTGGGTGCGATGCTCGCCGAAATCATCGGCGCCATAAAAGCGTATGACGCCGGATTCGCCGGCAAAGTCATCCGTAATATGAATTGCGGCGGATGTGGCGCCCTGTGCAACGGCGGCCGTTTCGCTGGCGACGATTGTCTTGACGCTGTCCTCGACGTCGAATTGCGCCACGCCCCGGTCAAAAGAGGTTCGGCAGGAGACCTGTGCATTGTCGCCCTTGAGCAGCACCGGGCTGTCGACGACCACATCGGCTTGTAACTGCGGCAGCACAATACGAGAAGCCGGGTCGCCGAGAAGATGGTACTGGTTCACCTGGGAAATCACCTGCTCGGTTTTATAGTGCGCAAGATAGGCGATTTTTCCGGCGGTGACCATCTCGCCGATCGTCATATCCGGATTGTTGTAAATCTGCTTCATGATTTCGGTCTGCAGAAAATAGTCGTTCCAGGTCCAGCCGACGCCGCTGGCGCCGACCATGGCGATGGCGCCTTCGCTTTCGGTGAAAAGCAGCGCATCGGCAAGGGATTCACGCACTGGCGATTCGAAGGCGCCGGTGTAGCAGGTCATGCTGAGGATGAAGGGGTATTTGCCCTGGGTATAGAAACGATCGATGTCGTCCAGGCGCAGCAGGCCGTTGTCCGCCCATATCGCGCCGCAGCCGTGACCGTGAAAAGTGATCACGCTGCAGCCCTGGTCCACATAGTCCAACAGATCGGAGGTGCCGCCAAACCAGGGATCGTCCTTTAGTTTTGGGTCCTTGACGGTAAACAAAAGCCGGACGTCGAATTGCGGCGGAATGACTTTTGACAAGGCGACGCCTTGCGAACGAAAATCGACGCCGTTGCCGCCGATAATGAGAAAGCGATTAGGCCAATTGCCCGGCGGCGGCGATTTTTCATAGGCGAGCATTTTGGCGACCAACGCCTCAAGCTCCGCCGGCGTGCGCACGGGCAAACGGCCGAGGTTGATATCCGGCACCTCGTCCTCGCCGGAAACCAGCGTGTACCAGAAATCGCTCGCCGCGGCGCCGAACACCAGCGTCTGTCGCATGTGCACGGGAATGAAATCCAGGGTGTCCCCCTGTGCGCTGTAGCGGATGTAGCTGCCGTCGCCGACAAACAGCACGTGCTTTAATTTCGGCGGCTGCCAGTTGTTATAGGCCCATTTCAAAAAATCCTTTATGGCGTAAGAAGCGGGATGTCCATAATTAAATTCATCGAAAATATCCTTGACGTTCACCTTGAGAACGTGCAGGCCCTGCGCCTGACGCCAGTCGATAAGCTCCCGCAACGCCGGCGAATTGATAAAACGGTCATGGGCGATGACGACATAATCCGCGGCGAGTTGTTTGTTCTTCAGGTCGCTGGGGTCGTCCTTTTCGATGACCAGCGGCTTTTTCTTGGCGCTGTTGGAGACGGCGACAAATTCGGTTTACGGGGACAGCACATCATTCTGAAAGCTGATTTGCAAAGAGGTGAAATCATTAAAATCGGTCACCTCTTCCCCCAAGCCGCCGACAATTTTGCTTTGATGCAGTTTATAGACGTCAATTTGCGGGTCGACAAAGCCGTCAATACGAAACAGAAATTTGCCGTTATCGTAATTGGGCGGAATTTTGAATTTGAGAAAATCCTCGTACGCCCGGTACAATCGCGGATAGGTCACCTCAAACCAGTTCAACATCACAAAATCAAAATTTTGCGGCGTCACGTTGTTGACGATGCTGAGAATATTTTCGCCGTCATGCAGATCGGCGCCGGTGATAAAGCTGTCGTCGACGCTTTGCAGGTCGGCGATGGCCTGGCCCTTCCATTTATGCGAAAAAAGAAAACTGCCGTTCAGAAAAGCGGAAATATTGTGTGAAAGATTGATGATCGTGGTGCGCCCGCTCATCATCACCCGCGCCGTCACCCTTAAAGGCGACTGATCGTCCGGATGTCGCAAATAGATTTTATAATCCACTTTTTTACCGGCGCTGATGCCGTCGTCGAAGAACCAGTGGTCGCGCAGGGAATCGATGGGAATGCTGCTCAGGTGGTCGTAATAGTTGTCCTCCTCGTGATGCACGGTTTCGAGGAAAGAATAGGGACGTATAAATTGCCCGGGCTGCGAATCGGTGATCTGGCCGGACTCCTCGGCCATCCACAGACCGCGCTTTTCCCATGAAAGCCAATAGACGCTGTTTTTCGTAACCGGGTCCTGGTACATATCCGGCGCCTTATCCTGAAAGGTTTGCCGTCTCTGCTCGCCCCAGAATTCGATATAATCCTCGGGATCAAACTGGCCGTCCCGCCAGCCATGCGGATAAAGCGAGACGTCGCGGCCATTGCTGGTCAGGCGTATGTTGCGAAAATCGATGTCCAGCAAACGCACGCCGGCCTCGAGCAAATCCTGGCCGGTGATGCGATAGATGCCGTCCTCGCCGACGATGAGCTTCCATCGTTGCACATCATCATTCGCGCGGCGCTTTTGCAAACTCTGCCCCGATGTGGCTGTTTGCGTTGCGGAGACGGCGACGATGCCGAGCTTTTTCATAAAAGCCATGTCATACTCGGGCACGGGCTGCGTCCCGTCCGCGACATCGTCGCCGATGACGTCAAAGACAATCGTGCCGCGTATAATCAATTCGCCGCTCTGCTCGTCGTATCGGTACGGATAGACGTCGACCCGCCACAAGTGATTCTGTTTGAACAGGCCCAGGTAGGTTAATTCGGCGACATCGACCGGCTCGGCGCGCGTGGGAGCAAGCGGGGCGAGGGGCGTCAGGGAATCGGCGCCAACGGCGCGCTCCTCAAAAACAGCGGGCGGCGGCGACGGTGTTCGCTGCTCGCTCACGGTGATGATGTGCAGCCGGGCGCTGCGGCTGTTGAGCTGCACCAGAATCGGCCGATAAGGCATGGCGTAGCCGTGCACATCCTTGTACACCGGCCACTCGTCGACGTGAAACGGAGCGTGAACGGAATCGTCCGCGGGCGCCGGGATGTCTGCAACAACCTGCAAACGGACGCGGCTGTTTTCCTGTTCGATGACTTTGTATTCCCGGCTAAAAAGGGTTGAGGCAAGGAACAAAAGAGATATGATGATCGAATGCTTTTTCAATAAAATCCCGTGCTGCATGAATAGAATTGCAAGTTTATGACTGTTTTTGATCTGTTAATGATAATAGCCGAAAGCCGCTAAAGTGCGAAAAAATAAAACCCGGCCGAAATTCCCGGCGGCGGATACAAAAACGGCGAGCCTTTCGGCTCGCCGCTTTTGCAAACGCTCATTTGACGAGCACCATCTTTATCGTCTTTTCACGCTCGCCGGCGATAATACGGGCAAAATATAGTCCGGCCGCCGCCTGACGTCCATTGGCGTCCATGCCGTTCCAGGAGACTTTATGCGAACCGGCGGCAAACTTTTCGTCCGCCAGGGTGGCGATATGACGGCCAAGCACGTCGTAAACGCTTATGCGTACGCGCTGTTCCGCCGGCACGGTAAAGGCGAGCATCGTCGACGGGTTAAAGGGATTCGGGTAATTTTGCTGTACGGTAAAACCGGAGGGCATCGTTTCCTTGCCCTGCACGCCGGTGGTCAGGTCGGACAGGCTGCCCTGCGGCAGCACAAAATCAACCGTAGTGCTGCCGCCGGAAACGGAAACCATTTCCGCGCCGTCGGGAACTTTTTCATAAAACGGCAGCGGCAAATAAACCGGTAAAAGTGCGTTGTCGTTTTCATTCGGCAACCCGTAGGCGCTGGCCTGAAAGACGAGCTCGTCAAGACTTATGCTTATCGTCGCCGGCTGCATGGGATGCCAATAATCCTTATACACGGCGGCATCCAGATTCAGCCCGGTGAGGCTTCCGCCAAATAAAAAACCAAACAGGTCAAAGTTTTCAAAAACGCCGACAAAGGCCGTCGCCTGCTCCACGAGCGGCAACGCGCTGAACAGCGACACCGTGCGAACATAGTAAGCGCCATCGCGCAGGCCGCGAATCCTATAGGAACCGTCCGTGCTGATCCGGCGTCCGGTTACGGCGTCGTAATCGGTGAGCGCATAGCCGACCAGGTGGCCGCCGGCGTCATAGGCGCCGACAAAAATACTCGACAACGGCAACCCGGTGGCGCTGTCGGCGACCACGCCGGCAATGGCGCCGTTCGCCTTTTCAAGCTCGATTATCTGATCCGTGGTCATATCGCCAAAATCGAGGGTGAGCAAGGTGTTGCCGGCGTCTTCAAACCAGTCGCCGCCGCCGAGATAGGTGGCGGCAAAGGGCGTCGGCTGCGGCACAACCTGCACTTTGTAGCTGCCCGGCATCAGGCGGTTGATGCGCCAGCCGCCGTTAAA
>JAJRST010000301.1 GCA_024278645.1 bacterium
CGGCTTGCACGCCGTCGAACGTACGCAGAACCTCGAGGCCGCGCAGCAGGTCATACACGCGCATGGAGGCGATGGTGCGACCGGTCCAGGCCGAGGCGCGGCGGACGTGCCATTGCAGGTCGTCGCTCCAGCCGTTGGCGCCGACGCCGCGAAGCTCGATGTAGGCGATATTCCATTTTCGATCCAGCCTCGAAATAAAGCCCTCCGATTGCCAGCGTTTTTCATGCGGGCTGCGCAGAACGAGCATCAACGGATGTGCTTCGTTCGGCGGATGCTGCCAGCGAATGTCGACGCGCAGCCGCCAGCCTTTTTCCGAAACAAAGCTGTAAATATCCCTGCCGTACCTGCCGCCGTCTTTGGTGCGAAATTCCCATTTAAGATCAAAAGGAGGCGCCTGTTGCGGAAAGGCGCCGAACGTCTTTTTGCGCAAAAAGTCGAGCACCTCGGCGCGATGCGTTTTTAAATCACCGGTGCTTTTTATTTCGGGAGCTTGCGCGACCTTGATGAACGTCTCCTGGATCGTTTTTGTTCTGTCGTCCTTTGGCGCGCCGTTTATGTAAACGCGAAGCTCTTCCCCGGACAATTGCGCTGCTTCGGATTCGTCAATATCGCCGACCTGCGAAGGTGGGATGTCCGACCCCATGAGATGCTTGAGGAAAAAAGAAAAGATTTTCGTCCTCGAAATTTGGTGATAGGAATGGCCGCCCGGCGTCTCCACCAGGCTGATGTTATCCTGCGCCCCGTAGAGGTTGTAAATGTTTTTCAGGGCGCCGTAAATCTGCCGCACCGACTCGATGGTGTTCAGGCCGTCGCGATCGGCCTGGGCGATGAGCAGGGGGCGGGGCGCAATCAAGGCGCCGATGTCCGTATAATCCCGCCGGTAGGTGTTGATCGGAACCATGCAGTCGCAGTGGCCGTCGATGGTGCGCGTATGAATGTGCGCTTCCATAGTGCTGGCGCCGCACACCGGGGCCGCGGCCTTGATGCGGGCATCCGCCGCCGCAATGTACCAGCTTTGCGCGCCGCCGCCCGAGATGCCGGTGACGCCGAGCTTGTCCTTATCCACCTCCGGACGCTCGCTCAAAAGGTCCAGTCCGCGGATGCCGTTCCACAGCTCCACGCCGCCGGGCGTATAGCCGCGGCTGTACCAGTGAAACCAGCCGTTGGAGTAACAGCCCCAGTGCTCGCCGCGCACTTCGCCCCACTGAATGGTTTCGATGATCAGGCAGACGAATCCCAATTGTGCAAATTTTCGTGCGTGCGCCTGGTAATGCACCTTTTGCGTGCGGGCATGGCCGCAGACATAGAGGATGGCCGGGAGCGGTTTGGCGACGCCGTCGGGGATGTACAAGTCTGCCGGCACATAAAGATTTGGCAAGGATTCATAATAAAGCTTTTCGATGCGGTATCCCGGTTGTTGGATGGTGTCGACGATTTTGACGTTCAGCGGCGGCCGCTCGCCGACGAGCGGAACGTCGACCAGGCCCATCATCTCGTAAAACTCCTGCAACCGCTGTCCGCGGATATGCCGCCAGTCCTCCGGCGTATTAATGTCGGCGAGGGAGTTGTGCGTCACTTCGCTAGCGACGCGCATGAGATAATTTCGAATGTTGTTCGATTGATCGAGGATCGGATGGGGTTCAATTGGCGCCTGCTGCGCCGCGGCTGCGAAATTCAGTAAAAGCAGGAAAAGGAGAGAGCGTTTCATAGACATGTGGCCTCCAAGCGTCCAAATTTGCATTATTTGCGAATTAATGCCTCAAAGGTTCTAACCTGAATTATTCATGAAATCAGGCGTCGAAGACTCTAAAGCTCGAAGAAACAAAGCCATACACGCAGGCAGGCATTGGTAGAAAGTTTTAGAAACTATTTGTTTTGTTTATAATACTATTGTCTTCATTCTATTGTTTTTGAGCACCTTCGAGACTTGGCGACTTTGAAGCGAATGAATTTTCCGGGCCAAGTTTTGTGCCCCGGAGGCAAATGAGTTTTCCGGACAAAAAAAGCTGATGGTTTTGTGTCTTATCTTTCGACTTTAATCTTATTTATGGCAAATCCCAGCAGCCCGCCAAGGACCAACGTCATAATGCCGATGGGGAGCAATGTCATCGGCTCCTGGGCGCCAATAATAAAGATGTTCGGCAGCAGGACGAGAAAGGCGACGAAAATTCCCTTGACGATGCCGCTCATTTTGAAATCGACGGCGGAAATCAACAAGCCGGAGACGACCCACAAACTAAAGGCCGAGAGGTTGGCGTCCCATGAGAGATGTTGCATCACCATGGGGATGACGTCGATGACGCCGGCGACAGCGCCCAGCACAACGGCGAGGATATACTTTTTCATGACGCGCCTCCAGGGTTTGAGTAAAAGACAAAAGGTTCTGTGAACTCCAAGTGCTATGTTTCAAAATACAATGTGCAGCGCCGAGGAACGGTGGAGCAGGGGGACTGACGAAATATAAAATTATTCGCTATGAAAGCAAAGGAAAAATCGGTTTTATGGCACGTCGGAATCGGACATAATAAAGTATTCTGTCATAGAATTTTAATCGAGGAATTGTTATATTCGAACGAGAATTAATTTCTCCAAAAAATACAAACATGTAAAAGAGGGAGGACTGCCATGTTGACCCGAAATCGCATCAGATTTTCGGCACTCATTCTGCTCGCCGTTTTAATTGCGGCGATGACATCTTGTTCAAAAACAGAAAAAAC
>JAJRST010000018.1 GCA_024278645.1 bacterium
GCCAGGCCGGCCATGGAAATAATGTTCAGCGTCAACCCCGACTGATCCATGACCGCAAAGGTGACGATTATCGACACCGGAATGGATACGGCGACGATAATAGAAGTTCGAAAGTTGCGCAGGAAAAACAGCAGCACCAGAAATGTTAAAAAGACCGCCTGAAGCGCTGTCGTGCCCAGGTTGGACATGGAACGGCGGATAAAGGTGGAGGTGTCGTAAAACACTTCCAGCTTGACGCCTTTGGGCAATTCCGATTCGATGCTCGGCACCGCCTGAATGACTTCCCGGCACACTTGCACGGTGTTGGCGTCGGATTGCCGCTGCACCATGAGCATCACCGACGGTTCGTTGTTGGCCCATATACGCTGTCGCTCCTCCTTGAAGCCGTCCACAACATTGGCCACATCTTTAATGCGGATATTGACGCCGTTGCGCGCCATGATGCTGGTGTTTTCGATTTCCTCGATGCTGGCATACTCGCCGGAGGTCTGAATCGAAAACTCTTGTCGTTCATCTTCGATGTAGCCGGACGGCACCTGCAGGTTGTTCATTTGCAGCGCCCGGGTCACCTGCTGGATGGAGAGGTTAAAGGCGCGCAAGCGCAGCGGGTCGACGAGTATTTTAATCTCCCTGGCCATGCCGCCCACGGTAGCCGCCGAGGCCACGCCGGGAATGCGCTCCAGGCGCGGTTCGATTTCATGCTGCGATATTTTGCGCAGTTCCGCCGGGCCGTGCACTGTGGAGGTCACCGCGAAATAGATGATCGGCTGCATGGATGGATCAAAAGCAAAGACCAGCGGGTCGCTCACATCGTCCGGCAGGATGTCGCGAACCCATTCCAATGAATTGCGCACGTCAATTTCCGCCTGGTTCATGTCGGAGCCCCATTCGAACTCAAGGGTGACCAGGGACAGCCCTTGCGCCGATTGCGAAGTGATCTTTTTGACGTTTTCAACGCTGGCCACCGTTTCTTCGATGGGACGCGTGACCACGGTTTCCATATCAAACGGCCCGACGCCCGTGTACTGCGAAATCAGGGCAATGACCGGGAATTCCAGTTTCGGGTAGAGATCCAGCTTTAGGCGCATCAGCGAAAACAAGCCGAATCCTACGGCAATGAGATAAATCATTGCAAAAGTGACGCCTCGCCGTACGGCTGTTTCGGTCATTTTCATAACGCATTGTCCTCCTCGATGATGGATACCGCCACGCTGTCCCGCAGATTGTTTTGACCCTCGACGACCAGGGTGTCGCCGACATCAACGCCGTCGCTTACGGCGATGTTGATGTGGTTGATGTAACTGGTTTTCAACTCCCGCTTCAGCGCCTTGCCGTTTTTGACGACAAATACGGAATACTTTTTAATCACTTTGTCCTTGCCATCGACGCGTTTCAAGGAGGTGTTTTCAATGGTTGCGAATCTCGGTACGGTGATGACATCCTTGAGCACGTTGGTGACCACGGTGACGTTGGCGAACATGCCGGGTTTGAGTTCATCGTTGGCATTGTCGACCATCACTTCCACCCTGGCCATGCGCGTCATCGGATCCAGAATGGGGGAAATTTCAGTCACGATGCCTTTGAACACCCGCTCCGGGTAGCTCTTTACCGTCACCTTGGCTTCCTGGCCGATTTTGATTTTACCGAGGTCGGTCTCGGTGACGTCGAAAATTATTTTCACGCGTTCCTTTTGCACAATTTCCACAAGCGGCACGCCGGGCGCGGCCATGTCGCCCACTTCCAGGTATCTCTTGCCGACGATGCCGTCGATTGGCGCTGTAATCGTCGCGTCGAGCAATGAACTTTTGGCGCTGGCGAGCGCCGCCTCCATTTGGCGCACTTGCGCCTGAATGGCTTTGTACTGCGTCTCGATGGTGTCGAACTGCTGTTTGCTCATGGCGCCTTCCCTGAACAGACGACCGGCGCGTTCATACTCGACCTTCAGGTTGGCCTCCTGGGCGCGGGTTGCCGTAAGTCCGGCCTCCGCCTGGCGCACGCCCTGCTCGATGGTTGTGGCGAATATCTTTGCTATGGGGTCCCCCTTTTTGACCTCGTCGCCGTCGTCCACGTAAAATTCTTCAATGCGATCCGGGATTTTCGAAAACACCTTGACCGCATATTCGGCTTTGATGTCCCCCTGGTAGGTCAGCGATTGTTCCACGTCGCCGCGTTGTATGACGGACACGACCACCGGAACTTTGGTCTCTTCCTGCACGGTGTTTTTTTGACCGCCGCAGCCAACAAGCAGGGAAATCGCAGCTAAAATTGCTGTCGCTGTTAATATGCGTTTCATGTCTGTCTCCTGTCTCGGTTAAATGACGCTGTTAAGATTGCCCGTCACTTTGCGTAAAGCGTAGCGGGTCAATTGATATTCATACAAGGAAGAAAGATAATTCAATCGCGCGTTGGTGAGCCCCAATTGAGCGGTAAAGACGTCCAACTGCGTGTTGGTGCCCTCTTCGTACATCATGATCGCCAATCGGAAGGTCTCCTCGGCCAGGTCGACGTTTTCACTGGCGGATAGAAATCTCTCCTTCGCTTCCAGGAATTTATTATAAACCGCCTCAACTTCGGCGGCAATGCCGTCGGTCACCTGTTTTTCCGTGTCCAGCATAATATTGTAGCTGATTTTCGCTTTCTGATATTGTTTGCTGTTTTTCATGCCGGTGAACAGCGGCAATTGCAGGCTTATCGCCGATGAAAAGCCTTTGCTGAAATCTTTGTTGCCAAAGGTCAAGTCATCCTTCATACCCAGGTAGGAATAGTCGGTTTGAAAAAACAGTTTGGGCATAAAGGCGCTGCGCGCGATGGAGATGTTTATCCTGCTTATTTCCTTTTGATCCTCCAACGCCAGCACTTCGGGACGCCGCTGAAGCGCCATTTTTTGATAGTCGGCAAGTGTGAGCTGGGTGAACTCGTCTTCCGTGTATTCCAGGGCGCCATCCACTTCGATCTCTGTGTCCATGGGGAGGGCGAGCACCATTTTAAGGCGGGTCAGCGCCGTCTTGTAGTTGTTGCGGGCGGAAATGGCGTCGGGCCTGGTGTTCGCCACATTGACCTTGGCGCGCATCAGGTCAAACTTTGATGCGGCGCCGGCGTCGAATTTTTTCTTCACCATCTCATAGTTTTCCCGGGATTGCTTGAGCGCCTCTTCCCGCACGATGACGACCTGCTTGGCAATGAGGCAGGTGTAAAAAGCGTTCGCCGTGTCGTAAATGAGGCTTTGCCTTGCCGCTTCCAGGTTCTTTTCCGTGGCTCTTTCCACGGCAGAAGCAATCTTGATGCCCGATATGCCGGCGCCTCCGAGGAACAGCGGCTGCGTCAAGACCGCTCCATAGGTCAAGGTGTTTTCCAGGCCAAATGCGATGCGAACGTAATCCGGCATTTGATTGATGCCCGGAAAAGTGGGCGGAAGCATGAACTTGATGAAATTTGGGATGGTGCTTTCCTGGATGGCCCAGGAGTGTTGCAGGCTGGCGCTGGCGTTTATTTGCGGCAAAATGTTCGAGTAGGCTTCACCCACCGATGCTTTCGCTTTTTCCACTTCTTTCCTGGCCATCTGGTAGCCGGGGTTGTTCTTAAAAGCCAGCTCCATGCTGCCCTGCAAAGTCAGTGTGATTTTATCCTGCGCCTCGGCGGCCGCAAAGACGAGAATAAAGAACAGTAAGAATATCCACTGGTGTTTTCGTAACATCTCTTCCTCCGGAATTATAATCCGTTATGTCTATTCGTTCAAACCTTTAAAAAGTATTTCCATAATATCTTCGGCCAATTTATCGGTCAGGAAACGCTTTTTTGACGCCAGTTGCTGCATGATCATGTGCTGCCAGACGCCGCCAATGATTTTCGCCGCCAATTCCGGCCTGGCGCTGACGCCAAACTCCCCGGATTCGACGCCCTCTTGTATGACGGCTATGAGCATACGCCCCCTTTTCTCGGCTTCCTTTTTGAATTTTTCCAGAACGCTGTTATCGGCGAGGGGAGTGACGATGGTCATGAAAAACTTTGAATATTCCGGGTATTTGACGGCAAAGCCGAACAGTGTTTTGGTCATAAGCACCAGCTTTTCCTTTGCCGGCATTTCCAGCTCCTTTACCTGTTCAATCGAAGAGAAAAGCAGGTTGATGCCCGTATCGATCAATTCCCGGTATATCCCCTCTTTGCTGCCGAAATAATAATAAATTGTTGGTTTTGTAACGCCGGATTCTTCGGAAATTTCTCGCATCGAAACGCCGTTATATCCCTTGTCGGCAAAAAGATAAGCTGCCGTTCTGAAAATTTTATCTTTGGTGTCGTTGAATTGTCGTTCTTCGGCGTTGTTTGTCATGTCGGAATCCTGCGTTCAATTATACTTACCGGTCGGTAATGGTGCGTTTAACTTTTTCATAGACGTATGAGGATGAAACAAGTTTCAATAATTTTAAAAATTCACGCCGATCGGGAAAATATATTGGACTGGACCCCCCGCCGGGTTTCCGCCATGTACGATGATTTTTTTTTATATGTTTCTAAAATCTGAAAAATGAAAAAACGGCGACTATTTTAACTTTTGATTCGTCGATGAATTTTATTATTTTGATTGACTATCGTTTTCATAAAAGGGAA
Organism: bacterium; assembly: GCA_024278645.1. Taxonomy (GTDB): domain Bacteria; phylum Zhuqueibacterota; class Zhuqueibacteria; order Residuimicrobiales; family Krinioviventaceae; genus JAJRST01. The sequence continues at coordinate 4,606 of JAJRST010000018.1, forward strand.
CTGTATGAAAAAATATTTTCTGAAAAGTTTTTGCTGGATTCTCGCACTTGTTATTCCCCTTGCCGCTGATGTGCCTGCGCCCGGGGTAGACATGCCTGACGAGGTGAGAGACGCCCTGGCGCGCATGGCCGATGGTTCACAGAACAGCGACCTTGCGCGCATGATGCAGCAGAAAAAGGCGGCTCGCGTGCTCGGGACCAGCACATTGGCCGATGATGTCATGCGCATCAATGTCCCGCTGTTGCTGGGGCGATACTCCAATTCCGTCGACGCTTTCAGTCGCGACGATTTTCAACGTCAAATATTTGACGACAACCCGACGGGGACGATGATCGATTATTATCGTTAAGTGTCCTATGGGCAATTCGAGTTGTCCGGCGACGCCTTTGGTTGGTACAAGCTCCCCGAAACGCAGCAGTTTTACGTCGGCGGCAATTCCGGTCTTAACGGCGGCGGCGCCCGCTTTGCCAGGGACCTTGCCGTGGCCGCGGACCCGGATGTGGATTACAGCCTGTTCGACGCCGACGATGACGGTTATGTGGACGTCATCATGGTAGTGCACACCGGCGCCGGCGCGGAAACCGGCGTCAGCGACAACATCTGGTCGCACCGCTGGAGCCTGGGCTCCGCCGCGGCTTATGCACCGGACATTATGCCGGAAGGCGTGTATGTGACCGACGACCCCTGGCCCGGCCATCCCGGTCAGTTTATGAAAATCGACGACTATATCATTCAGCCGGAGCTGGCC
>JAJRST010000302.1 GCA_024278645.1 bacterium
AATAGCCACGCCGAGTTGAATTTCACGCGGGGCAATAAGCCATTCGGGTCGACTATACAAATCCTGAACCGTGCCGACCCGTTTTGCATTCAGCGGCACTTCATTCTCCTTTGGATAGGTTGTGTACCATGCCGAACCGGTGTCGCTGAACACGCCCGCTTCGCCTTTCTGATCGAATAGATTATAGATGTAGGCAAAAGCGGTTATTTCCAAAGCATTCACTTTGAACAGTTTCGTCAGATAAACGTCGACCTGGCTGATGTTCGGCCTTCGGGCGCTGTTTTCCTTCAACCCGATAAAGGTCGTTCCGCCAATGCGCGCGCCTTTGGCAAACGACGGCGTATAGGGCAAACCGGTTTTGTATTTCCCGACCATCGAAGCCATCCAGCTTTTGTAGCGGTAGCTCAGTTGCACATTGAGCGTATGCCGCTGATCCCAGTTCAGCGGAATGAGAGATCTTCTCGGCTCCCGTTCGGCATTGATGGCATGAAAAGCGTCGTCCGGATTCGAGTAGGTGCCCTCCGCCACCTGAAACGTATAATCTAGCTTGGCGAAAAAGTTGTTGGTGTACCGTTTTTCCGCTTTAAAGGTGACGCCCCGAACATTCGAATAATCTTTGTTCTCATAAATCGAATAGGCCACGCCGGGGCGCACGGTCTCGATGAGCGGACTCGTGCCAACCCAGTCGCGGACGTCGCGATAGAACAGCGTCACGTCGATGCCCATATCCGCGCCAATCTGCTGCTGCAAACCGATTTCGTACTGCGTCGTGCGCTGAGGATTGAGATCGGCGTTGCCGACGATGGTGCGTCCGCCGCCGCTGTTCAGTTTAAAGTCCGGGCTGTCGTACAAATAGCGGAATTCCGGAATTTGAAAAAAATGGCCGTAGGAAAAATGGATGACGCCCTTGTCGGTAATCGGGTAAGCGATGCCCAGTCGCGGGCTGAGCTGCATCTTGGGGTCCACCTTTTTTTGCATAAATGCCCGGCGCTCCTCTGGCGTGTATTCGATGCGCATGGAATCCGGATCACTCGGGTTGCGATAAATATATTCATCCCTAAACGGATCGTATATGTTGGGGTCCTGTGGATCGACGGGAACGACGCTGTTGGCGTCAAAATAGTCGAAACGGAGGCCGATGTTCATGATGATGTCTTTGAGTTCGACCTTGTCCTGAAAATAGGCGGAAAATTCGCGCGGCGTTCGCTTGTACTTGTCGTGGAATACCGTGGAGATGTCGGGAATTTCCGGTTTGAACGGGACAACCTGGTCGTCCCGTCCCGGTACGCGAGCCGGCTGCAGAGTATAATTATCGAGTTCAAGTTCATGCAGGCGCAGTTCCAGACCGGCCTTGATTTGATGCACCGGAGTAACCTGACTGGTGACGTCAAATTTTGTGATCCAATAGGCGGTGCTGCGCCAACTGCGATTGAGACTGTTGCCGGCCCTGTAAAAGCTATAGCTTGCCGGCGCTCTCGCCGAGTCGTGCGAGACATAGCCCTGCCAATAGTCGGGATCCACATACCAGTCCTTGGGAGCGACCAGTCCCAGGAACTGCAAACTGTCCAACAGGGCGGCGTCCGCCTCGTTGTGTTCCGGGTCCAGGTCGTAGATCCAGCCGTCCGGGTTCAGCGAGTCGCCAGGAACCTGCACTTTGATTTTCCAGTAGGGACGCGCCGTCGGGTCGTCGTAAAGATAGCTCCGGCTCTCGGTATACAATCGGTTTATTTTCAGTTCGTAAAAAGTGTTGGCGGAAATGGCGTGGCTCAACCTCAACAAATGCGTGGTGGTCAAGCCTTTGTTCCGGTTGACGCCGTCCGGCACATACTTGAAATTTCGCGAAAAGCTGCGCGGGCTGTACCAATTGGCATGATTGAGACTGTAGGTCAGCTTCATGCCCGGCAGGATGCGCCAGGCCAGTTTGCCGAGGGCGGAAAGCCTCTCGCTGGGATTGAGGGGCACGAGGGCGCTGTCCCCCGGAATGCCGACGGGCAAAAACCAACGGCGTCCGTACAAAAAACTTTCCCGTTTATAGTATCGCGTATTGGCAAAAAATGTCAGCTTTCCCCCGGTTAACGGAACCGGGCCGCTCAGGCTCGCCTCGCCGTTGTAAATCGGATTAAAATCGCGCAGCGGATGGCTCGCCGCAACATCCTGTCGTGTTTCGCCGGTCAGGGAATCAACAATGACGTCGGCGCGGTCGAGCACCTGGTACACATCATGAGTGCTGAAATAGTCGCCCACATAGCCGCGAAGGTCGCCGTGGTATACCGCCCCCCCGTCCTTGGTGATGATGTTGATGATGCCGGACATGGCCTGTCCGTACTCGGCGTTAAAAGTGCCGGAAATGACCTGCAATTCCTCAATGGCGGTATTTTCAATATTGGCTCGATTGGCGCCGGAAAAGACGTCGGTCGTCGCCACGCCGTCCACCCAATAGGCCACTTCGCCGGTGCGTCCGCCGCGGATGTGGATGCCGCCGGCATTGACGACGCCGGCCTGCAGCTCCAAAACCTCGCCGACGCTCTGAACAGGCAGGGCGTCAATTTCCCTGGCGCTGACCGATGTCATTGATCCTGTCATATCCATCTGAATGATCGGCCTTTCTGCGACCACCGTCACTTCACCGCCTTCCAACACTGTCGGCTGCATGTCGACGTTCAGCGTCGTCGTCCGGTCAATGTTGACGTTAACGTTTTCGTAACGAACTCGTTGGTAACCCATCATGGAAAAAATAAGAGTATACTCTCCGGGCGGCACCCCAATAATGGAGAACACGCCGTTGACATCCGAAGCGTCGCCCATGCCGGTTCCGGAAATCGTTACATTGGCGCCGGGCAATGCTTCCCCGGTCTCGGCGTCACGAACTACGCCGGCTATCTTTCCGGTTGTTCCGGCAAGCGATAATTGAACGTAAAACAGGCATAGCAGAATCACGCCAAAGGCGCACCTCTTGCTGTTCAACGATCGCAGCGGCATACCGGAGCTGCTTCCTGACCGTATCATCGTTTTGATAAGAACCTCCACTTTGAAATTTTAATTATTCGCAGAAACGCTGAATTTGTTATGTGAACAGATTCTAGTTTTGGCAAGAATTCACGAAACGCCTTTTTTTAAGCATTCTGAACTATTCCGTATCGTACACACAAATTATCTACTCTCCGACTCGGGAGTTGTAAAGCTTGTATATGGGATTTTTAGGTTGGTTCTTTTTAAGAGATGGAAATGAGTATCGAGAAAATAGTGTTATATTATAGCTGTGTTTAAAATATTCAATAGACGCCTAAATGTCAAGAAAAAATCACAATAAAGATCAAGACGCCGCCCTGGCGAAACATGATCATTCTCAGGAGGATACAATGAAGCCGACAGACCTGTTAGTAGCGGAACACGATGTGATTGAGCGAATGCTCAAGGTATTAAACGAAGCGGCTGACCGCCTGGAAAAAGGAGAGGCCGTGGAAGCGGAATTGTTCGTCAAGGCCGCGGACTTTATACAAAACTTTGCCGACCGTTGCCATCATGCCAAGGAAGAAGATATTCTATTCAAATTGATGCAAAAGCGCGGCATCCCGGCCGAGGGCGGGCCCATTGCGGTCATGCTCAGTGAACATGACCAGGGTCGGGCGTTACGCCAGGGGCTGGCCCGGGCCGCCGAAGCGCTGAAAAAAGGCGATACATCCGCCGCGACCGCCGCCATCGAAAACGCACGGAATTTCGCCGCCCTGCTGTCGCAACACATTGCCAAGGAAAACAACATCCTCTATCCCATGGCCAACCAGGTTTTTTCGCAGGAGGATCAACAACACCTGCATCAGGAGTTTGAGCGCGTGGAAAAAGAAATGGGCGCCGGCGTGCACGAGAAATATCATCATCTCGTGGAAGAGCTGGAAAAGCAAATGGGGCTGTGATCTGCTTGCCCGACCCCGGAAGTCCAAAGGAAGCGAGGACTCCGGGTGTCGGCGGCAACGATAACTTTCATATTATGAAAGAGCTGGAAAATCAATTAGGCTTTGATAGGCTTACTCACACCGGAGGCCCGGTGACAACGCATCACAGACAACCGGAGCCCTTACGGGCATCCGGTGTCTGTTAGACCCGGTCGTAGTCAAAAGTCCACCCACTC
>JAJRST010000303.1 GCA_024278645.1 bacterium
AAAAGAGGAGAAAATCCTCGCCGAGGCCGGTCTGCTGGCCAGCGCGCCTTATGACATTTACAGCATTTTGTCCAACGCCGATCTCCCCTACCCGGAGGTTGAACTGAGCGACGGCACAAAGGCGACGCTGAGTTCCGCCGGCTTTGCACGCTGGCGCGCCTCCGAGAACCGCAGCGATCGCGAGCTGGTTTTTCAGGAATTCTTTGGCGCGCTGAAAGATTTCAGCCGCACCTTTGGCGCCTCCCTGGCCGCCAATGTCAAAACCGATCTGTTCTGGACGCGCGCGCGCGGCTACAACTCTTGCCTGGAACGCGCCCTGGACGCCAACAACATCCCCACGGCGGTGTACACGAAACTCATTGAAAATGTCAACAACAACCTGGATTCCTTTCATCGTTACCTGGATATCAAACGTCGCATGCTCGGCGTGGATACGCTGAAATACAGCGACATGTACGCGCCGGCGGTCAAGGGCGTCGATTTAAAATATACGATCGACGAGGCCTATGACATCGTCATGGACGCGCTGAAGCCGTTGGGCGACGACTATGTGCAGACGATTAAAAAAGCGTCCGAGAACCGCTGGATCGACGTCTATCCGACGCCCGGCAAGCGCTCCGGCGCCTATTCGAGCGGCAACGCGTACGATGTGCATCCGTTCATTCTGCTCAATTTCAACGACAAATATGACGACGTGAGCACGCTGGCGCACGAGCTGGGTCACACCATGCAAAGCTATTACTCCAACAAAACACAGCCCTATCCGTTGGCGGATTATCCCATTTTCGTCGCCGAGGTGGCGTCGACGTTCAACGAGGCGTTGCTGATCGATTATATGTTGAAAAAAATCAAGGACGACGACGTGCGCTTGTCGCTGCTCATGGAATACCTGGACGGCCTCAAGGGCACCGTGTTTCGCCAGACGCAGTTTGCCGAATTTGAGTTGCGCATACACGAGATGATGGAAAACGGCGAAGCGCTCACCGACGAGTCGCTGACCAAGCTTTACGCCGACATCGTCCGCCGCTACTATGGCCACGACAAAGGCGTTTGCCGAGTCGACGATCTATACACTTATGAATGGGCCTACATCCCGCATTTTTATTACAACTTTTATGTGTACCAGTACTCCACGTCGTTTACGGCGTCCACCGCGCTTTCCGAAAAAGTGTTGAACAAGGAAAAAGGCGCCGTCGAAAAATACCTGCAATTCCTCTCCGCCGGCGGCTCCGATTACCCGATCAACCTGCTCAAAAACGCCGGCGTCGACATGACCACTTCGGAGCCGTTTGACAAGACCATGGCAAAGATGAATCGCGTTATGGACGAGATTGAAAAAATCCTCAAGAAAAAAGGAATTTGATCGCAAACGGTCAAGCCGATCCGTTTGGGTCGGCTTTTTTGGTTCTATAACGAATCGTGTTAGTAAAGCAAAAACATTTGACAGGATTACAGGAACACCAAAATCAATGGGATCAAGAAGCGCAGCAGAGTTGATCAACGCATTGTCTTGTGTCTTTCATACTGCAACAGCCAATTAATCCTGTCTATCTTGTTTATCCGGTTATCCTGTCACGTTTTTAACCCATCCAAAACTTGGAGTCTTGGCGTCTTGGAGACGAATAGTATTTCAGGCTAACAAAGGAGACCGGCCGTGAGAAAAATTATCATCCTCTTCGTTCTCTTGCTTGCCATCGTCCTGAGCTGCGCCGGCTCGCGAGAAAAAGAAGAGGCCTACATCGCCCAGGTAAAAGCCAGCTCCGCCGCCTTTTACGCCGAAAGAGGCGGCGCCGCGCTTGCCAAAGGAGACGTGCGGACGGCAATTTTCAACTTTCGCCAGGCCGTGGCCCTGCAGCCTCTGGACCCGCAAATGCATACAAACCTCGGCGTGGCATTTTATAAAGCGGGGATGCTCGATTCGGCGATCGTCTGCTACCAAAAGGCCGTTACTTTGCAGCCCACCTACAGCCGCGCCTATCTCAATCTTGGCTATGTCTATTTAGATCAAAATAATTGCCCGGCGGCGCACCAGGCCGTTAAAAAGGCCCTGCAATACGATCCGAACAGCGCCGATGCTTACGCGCTGCAAGGCAAAATCCATCAAAAAGAAAAAAACTATGACGCGGCTTTGACGAGCTACCGACAGGCCATCAATTCAGCGCCGGACGACTATCGGCATTATGTTGATTTGGGGATGTTGTATGACGAGCGAGGTCAAATAAAAAAAGCAATCGAACAGTATGAACGGGCCGCGCAACAAAGACCGTCAAACGCCAATATTTATTACCTGCTCGGCAATGCCGCGGCCCGACTGTGCAAACTGGACGAGGCGCAGGACTATTATGAAAAGGCGCTGCGGCTCAACCCGCGGCTGCTGGGGGCGTACAACAACCACGGCCTCATTTTGATGAACAAGGGCGACTATGAGGCAGCCCTCGATGACTTTTACAAAGCACTGGAAGTCGACAGCACGGCATCTCCCGTATTGTTCAATATCTCCGTGGCTCTCGATAAAATCGCCTCGCCCTCCATTGCCCTGAATTATGTCGCACGCGCCATTCAAAAGGACAGCTCGTTCGCCGTTTTTTACCTGCAGCGCGGAAATATTTACACGAGTCTTGGGCTGACCGACCTGGCGATGCAATCTTTTAACAAAGCCATCGAGCTGGAGCCTGCTTTTGCGCTGGTGTACAATAATCTCGGCAATGTGCTCGTCTAAAGGCAGGACATTGAACGGGCGGAACGGGCGTACCAAAAAGCGCTGGAGTTCTACCCGGATTACCTGGAAAACCGCTACGTGCACCGTAGAGAAGACATTGCCAACGGCGTCGACGATCTGCTTGGCGGCTGCCTGCGGGCGTCGAACATGGCCGCGGATTACGCAATGATGTTCAACAAC
>JAJRST010000304.1 GCA_024278645.1 bacterium
TTCCAACTGCATTTCATAATCGAGCACATTTTCACGCATTTTGCGCAAAATGGAGAGCGCATCCATGGAAGTGCAGCCGCCCAAGCCGAGCAACACCAGTTCCATTGGTTTTGTCGCCGCTTCGGCGCCGCCGAACGTCTTGGAACCGTCCATGGGAATCCAGTGATTCGAGTCCCCCTTGCCAACGAGGGACAAGCCTTCAACCTGCTTGATGATAGCTTTCATTGTGCATCCTGTTCTTTGTTCAAATGTTGATTCAGTTCCTCAACGACCTTTGCAATTTCGTCGTCGTCAAATCCTTTTTCGCGAGCCTGGGATTCCAGAGTACCCCATACCGGTTCGCCGCACGCCATACAGTGGATGCCCTTTTGCATTAGAAAGCTCACCGACTTTGGATACTCCGCAACCAATTCCTCGATGGTAATGTTCTTGTCAACCATGGCTTTTACAAATTGAGCAATGTTTTAATGTCTTTTTCAAAAGTGGCCTTGTCACGAAAGCCGATATACTTTTTGTAAATATTGCCATCCTGATCGATGATAAAGGTCGTCGGAATGGAGTTGATGGGACCGTATCCGTTCATGATGTCCTGGTTGGCCAGCGCGCCGGTATAATTGATTTTGTACTCCTTGACAAATTTACGCACGGCCAGTTCGCCCTCGCGGCCAAAAGCGACGCCCAAAATCTCCAGCCCTTTCGTCTTGTATTGCTCGTATAATTCAACGAAATCCGGAATTTCGGCGCGGCACGGCGGGCACCAGGTGTCCCACATATTGAGGATCAGCATTTTTCCTTTATAGTCGGCAAGGCTGATCGTTTTGCCTTCCAGCGTCGTCAAATTAAAGTTAGGGGCCTTTTGCAGGTTCTGCCTTGGCGCTGTTTTTTCAGGAGCGGCGTTCGCTTTCGCATCGCCGCCGTTGCCGCTGCATGAGATGACGGCAAAAGCCAATACAACTGCCAAAAGGATGGATAGTACTCGGGATCGTTTCATTCTTTTTTCTCCAAAAGTTTATTATTGCCATTTTCATCAAATATTTCGTCGATAATTTTATCGACGTGATTCAACAAAACATTATTGACCATGTCGCTCACGCAGTGGAACTGCAATTCCGTACACAGCCGTTCTTTCAGCGCCAACGCAATGTTACGGGTTCGGCACACTTGCAAGCGCTCCCGTATGTTGCCGCAATATTTTGCAATCGTTTTCTCTGTATCCATAAGCATTAAAACGTGTTTACTTATAGATGTGCCACGTCATAAAAGGATTCAGAGAAACAAGGAAATACAGCGCTCCATACAGGAGCAGGATTTACCCCATCACTACAATTTTTTTGCTCTTAACATTCCCGTTTTTTTGTTAGCGTTTGGATTTGTGAAAAATAGTTTTATCTTGTTGTTTTATTCAATGTACAGCGATTAGAACAAATTACGGTGGGACTTCTTTTTTGCTTCACTCTGATGTGCAAGCGCGTTCTGTCCATCGAAATCGGCATGCAGAACGCCGGTTTGGACAGCGTTTTGGCGCCAAGTATTTGAAAGAACGCCTTGCGGTAATATTCGTATTCGTCTGCATTTTCACAGCTTCGTTGCTTGCGCCCCTGTGGTCCAATAAACAATAAGGAATTTTAATGTATAAAAGAATCGTCACTCACGCGGACTTTGACGGCATCGTCAGCGCCGCGATATGTTCGCGCTCTTTGGGCGTCAATTTTTTCGTGTTCACGCAGCCGCGCCTGGTCGCCGAAGCCCGAATCTCGATCACCAAGGAAGATGTCGTCTGCGATCTCCCCTACCCTCTTGAATGCGGCCTCTGGTTCGATCATCATGACGGCAATCTTGAGGAGCTGCAATACCGCAACATTCTCATCAAGGACATTCCCGGCAAGTTTGAGGTGAGAGACTCGTGCGCGCGCGTCGTTTATGATTATTTCAAGGAAAAGGAAGATATGCCGGATTTTCTGGAGGAGACGATACGCGAAGCGGACGTCATCGATTCCTTCAACTACGAGAGCATCGACGACTGGCGCCGGGAAACGCCGGGGAAAATCATCGACGCTTCCATCAAGGTCAAGGAACCCAGCGCCGAACGCAAGTGGGAGCATCTGCGCAACCTGGTGCGGCAACTGCAGGATCGCCCCATCGAGGAGGTGGCAAAAATGGCCAGCGTGCGTAAACGCTACCGGCAGTATCGCGAAGAAGAAGAACGGATGATCGAACAGATTCGCGAGGAAATAGATTTTTTGCCGCAGGATGCGAAGCGCCAGGTCATCCTCCTCGATCTGACGCATCACAATCGTCGCCCGTTTTTGTTCAAACAGCTCGCCTACCTGGAACACCCGGAGGCGCTGGCGGTGCTGCAAGTGGGAAATGTTTTTGAGAACGATACAAAAACCAATAATCTCACCTTTTCCATGTCGCTCAGTTTGAATTTTAACAAAGTTGAACACAACAAAGATATCGGCGACATCATGCGCGCCCTGAACCTGGGCAGTGGCCATCCCGGCGCCGCGGCCGGCTCGGTGGTTTGCAACAGCAAGGAGGAGATGTTGAAAACCAAGAAAAAGATGCTGGATGAGATTTACGATCGCTTTATGAAGCAGTAAATCCTTTCGACGCTCAAAAGGGGAAATTGCCAGGCTGGAGCCTGGCGGTGTAGACTGAATTGCTGAGGCGTCTGCCGCAAACACCGCCAAGCAGGAGCTTGGCGGCGAGGGGGGGGGCGTCCTGATGAGCTGAAATTGCCGGGCTGGAGGCGGGCGGTGTAGTCTGAATTGCTGAAGCGTCTGCCGCAAACACCGCCAAGCAGGAGCTTGGCGGCGAGGGGGGGGCGTCCTGATGAGCTGAAATTGCCGGGCTGGAGGCGGGCGGTGTAGTCTGAATTGCTGAAGCGTCTGCCGCAAACACCGCCAAGCGGGAGCTTGGCGGCGAGGGGGGCGTCCTGATGAGCTGAAATTGCCGGGCTGGAGGCGGGCGGTGCAGACCGGATGGTCGAAGCGTCTGTCGCAAACACCAAGCTGGGGCTTGACCACGAGGGGCGACCCAATCCGATAAAACCAGAAAAACGAAAACCCCGACCTGCACAAGCGTCGGGGTTTTCTGCCATAGGAAGGAGAGAGTTTCATTTCAACAAGGCCATCTTTTTATAAGCGTTAAAGTCGCCGGCGGAGATTCGGTAATAGTAAA
>JAJRST010000305.1 GCA_024278645.1 bacterium
CCGCATGAAAACATCATCGTCGGCAATGTTTTGCTCTATGGGGCCACAGCCGGAGAGGTCTACATAAACGGCATCGCCGGCGAGCGTTTTATGGTGCGCAACTCCGGCGCCCGCGCCGTGGTCGAGGGGGTGGGCGATCACGGCTGCGAATACATGACCGGCGGCGTGGCCGTTATTCTGGGACGCACCGGCAACAACTTTGCCGCCGGCATGAGCGGCGGCATCGCGTACGTGTATGACGAAACCGAACTGTTCGACACGCGCTGCAACCTGGACATGGTCGACCTCGAAAGCGTGTGGTACAAAGAAGATACAAGGATTTTGAAAAAATGATCAAGAATCACTATCATTATACCGGCAGCCCGCGCGCCAGGTTCATCCTGGACAACTGGGAGGCGCAGCTTCCATTGTTTGTCAAGGTTATTCCCGTCGACTATCGCAAGGTCCTGGAGCGAATGCGCCTGCAGGAAGAGGCGGACCGGGAAACCGTGGCTGTGACCGAGGAGGTGTACGATGGCTAAAACGACCGGATTTTTGGAATATACTCGAGAGGATGCGCCAAAGCGTCTTGTTCATCAGCGCGTCAAGGATTTCAGGGAATTAGAGCAACTGCTTTCCGACGACAAGCTGCACCGGCAGGCGGCGCGATGCATGGATTGCGGCGTTCCTTCATGCCACACCTACGGCTGCCCGGTTGAAAACCGGATTCCCGATTTCAACGACCTGGTGTACCGAAACCATTGGCGGCGCGCCCTGGATGTGCTGCATTCGACGAACAACTTTCCCGAGTTCACCGGCAGGGTGTGCCCGGCGCCGTGCGAAAGCGCCTGCACGCTGGGCATCAACCAACCGCCGGTGACCATAAAGCACATCGAGCTGCAAATTATCGAAAAAGGCTTCAAGGAAGGGTGGGTGGAAGCGGAACCGCCGGCTGTAAAAACGGGCAAGCGCATTGCCATCGCCGGCTCCGGTCCCGCCGGCATGGCGGCGGCGCAACAACTGGCGCGCCGCGGGCACGACGTCGTGCTCATGGAACGTTCGGATCGCATCGGCGGGCTGCTTCGCTACGGCATCCCCGATTTCAAGCTGGAAAAATGGGTGATCGATCGTCGTATAGAGCAAATGGCCAAAGAGGGCGTTATTTTCGAGACCGGCGTCGAGGTCGGCAAGGACCTTTCCGTGCGCTATTTACAGCGATCCTTTAACGCCGTCGTCCTTGCGGCCGGCGCCTCCGTGCCGCGCGACCTGAACGTTCCCGGCCGCGATCTGCAAGGCATTCACTTTGCCCTGGATTTTCTCGCGCAGCAGAACAAAGCCATAGCCGGCGACGAGCTGCCGCAAGAGCCGATCAGCGCCAGGGACAAGCACGTGGTGGTCATCGGCGGCGGCGACACCGGTTCGGACTGCGTCGGCGTCAGCATACGCCAGGGCGCGCGCAGCATCACGCAAATAGAATTGTTGCCCAAACCACCGCAGCAGCGCTCGCCGCGCAATCCCTGGCCCGAATGGCCGAACGTACTGCGCACCTCGTCGTCGCAGCAATAAGGCTGCGAACGCGAGTGGGCCGTTTTGACCAAGGCCTTTGTCGGCCGCAACGGCGTGGTGAAAAAACTAAAGGCGGTGCGCCTGGACTGGAAACAGGATGAAAACGACGCCTGGCAGATGAAGGAAATTCCCGGCTCGGAATTTGAATTGAACGCCGATCTTGTCCTGCTGGCCATGGGCTTTTTACACGTGGAACCCGGGCCGCTTGTCCGGGATTATGGATTGCAAACGGACCAACGGGGCAACATTGTCACCGATAAGAATATGATGACCTCGTCGCCGGGCGTCTTTGCCGCCGGCGACGCCGCGCTGGGCGCCTCTCTTGTTGTTCGCGCCATCTACCAGGGGCGCGCGGCCGCGGAAGGGGCGGATTATTTTTTAAAAAACTCGTGACATGCAAATCGTCGCGAGCAACAAATGCAAAAAATAGTTTGGATTGCATCAGAAAGGACAAGTCATTGCGACCTGATGTTCTTCATAGAGGCAACAAAGGCTGTGAACCCAGGTGTTCATAGCCTTTTTGATTTCGGGCGGGCTATGCAACGTTCATGACACATTTTGAGACGTTCATAATAGTTTAACAAGTAAAAAAAATTTATAATAAATGTGATTCAAATCTTTTCATTATCCGGGAAAGGTGAAGAAAATGAAGGCGTTGACAAGACGAGGTTTTATCAAAACGACCGCAGTGGCAAGCATGGGACTGTTTTTTGACGGCAAGAAGGTGCTGGGAGCGAACAGCGATATCCGCGTCGCCGTCATCGGCTTTCGATCAAAGGGACGTCACCACATTGAAATATTTCGCGGGTTGCCGGGCGTGCGAGTTGTGGCGCTTTGCGATCTTGACAAAGAGGTTCTGGACCGGGAAACCGCAAGGTTTAAAGAGCGTAATGAAAAAGTCTATAGCTGCATGGATCCACGAGAGATCATCGATCGCAAGGATGTGGACGCCATTGTCATCGCCACGTCGAACCACTGGCATGCACTGCTGACGATCTGGGCGTGCCAGGCCGGCAAGGACGTCTATGTTGAAAAACCGGTGTCCCATAATATCTGGGAGGGTCGACAGATGGTGCGAGCGGCGCGCAAGTACGATCGCATTGTACAGGCCGGGACGCAGCTTCGTTCCGACGCCGGTCTGGCCGAGGCCGTCGCTTATGTTCAGGAAGGAAATCTGGGAAAGATTCAATGGATGCGGGCGCTTCAGTACAGAAGGCGGGAGCCCATCGGCAAGCGCCGGCCCTACTTTCCGGCCTGGCTGGATTATGATTTGTGGTGCGGCCCGGCGCCCGTCGTGCCGCTGCGTCGCGACCATTTGCAATACGATTGGCACTGGGCGTGGAATACAGGAAACGGCGACCTCGGCAATCTCGGCATCCATCGGCTCGATGTGTGCCGCTGGTTTGCCAACTATGACGCCTTGCCGGCAAGCGTGATCAGCATGGGGGGACGCTATCAATTTGACGACGCCGGTGAAACCCCGAACACGCAGTTGACCATCCTGGACTATTCGCCGGCGCCCATCATTATTGAAAACCGCAACCTCCCTTCAAAAAAAGACTCGCCGGTTATGGACGCCTATCGAGGCATCCGCATCGGAATAGTCGTTCAATGCCAGCACGGCTACATTGCCGGCGGCTGGGCTTATGACAACGACGGTCAGAAAATCAAACAATTTATCCTTGACGGCGGCGGCAGCCACCAGCAGAATTTTATCGACGCCATGCGCAGCCGCAACCGTTCGGAGCTGGCCGCTGAAATCCTCGAAGGTCATATCTCGTCAGCGGGTTGCCATCTGGGGAACATCTCCTACCGAATGGGGGCGCCGGCAACAATCGACGATATGAAGGAAGCTGCGGCGCCTTTTACCGATGCCGTGACGTCCGTGGAATCATTGGAGCAGCATACCCGAATGAATGAGATTGGTTCGCCCGTCCTGTTGGGCAAGCGGCTTGAGATTGACCTGGAAAAAGAGCGAATTATCGACAACAGGCAGGCAAATGAACTGACGCGTCGGGATTATCGCAAACCGTACGTTGTACCGAAAAAGGTATGATGATCCGACGTCGAAAACGAAACATCCGCCCCGCCGGACGGTTGCTCGATTTGAGGCGCTGGCGGTAAAAGCAACGGCCGGACGGATGCGTGTTGAAAATTCGAGGCAGGATATGAAAACAATTTTTTTGCTGTTTTTGCTTGCGGCGGTTGCGACCACTTTTGTTTTCGCGCAAAATGCGCAGGATACGCCGCCGTTGATGCCCGGTTTCGAAAAAGCCGAATTGCTCGCCGCCGAAGATTTTTCCGGGGATTTGCACAACTGGCTCATCGAGGGCAAAGTGGCGGCCAGGATTGAGAACGGTCGGCTGTTTTTCGAGTCAACGGATCCGACGATTGAAAACCCAAAAGGCAATATCTGGTGGAAGCACGAGTTTTCCTCGCCTTTTGTGTTGGAATTCAAATACCAGTCGCTCACCAGGCACGGCCTGTCCATGATCTTCTGGAATGCCTACGGGGTGGACGGCCAGGATGTGTTTTCCTGGCCACGCAGCGGACGCTACGTGGAATATGTCAGCGGCAATCTCGCGGCCTATCACGTCTCCTTTCATCGCTTTGGCACGGGCGTGTCCAACCTGCGTAA
>JAJRST010000306.1 GCA_024278645.1 bacterium
CGGGTCGATGCTTATGGGCTGCCGGATCCAAAGTGGAAAATGCACTTTGTTTTCGGACGAAGCTTTTAGCGCAAACGCTCGTAGACAAGGCGTAAATGAATCTTTCAAATGTACATCTAAATATTGCTAAAGATTTGGATTTTTATTATCTTGTTCAAAATTAAAACTTTTTCAAACTTCAGGAGGATATCGTGAAGAATCAAAAATGGGCTGTAGTTTTACTCGTTGCTTCGATGGCGTTTTTTGCAATGTCAACGAATGCAGCCGCACAAAAACTGGGCTACATTAATTCGCAGCAGATTTTAGCGCAATACAAGGAGGCACAGGACGCCCAGGAACAGCTCGACAAGATTAATCAGGAGTGGCAGGCAGAGGGCGCCGAGTTGCAAAAGCAGTTCCAGGAGCTGGGCCAGCAGTTGGAGTCGCAGAGCTTGTTGCTGAGCGAGTAGCGCCAGAAAGAGAAACAGGCCGAGTTGCAGGCGCTGTACCAAAGAATTCAGCAGTTTCAGAATGACAAGTGGGGACAGAACGGCGAGTTTTTCCGCAAGCAAGAAGAAATTATGAAGCCCGTGTACGAAAAGATCAATGCGGCCATCAAAAAAGTCGGCGAAGAGGAGCGATTTGACTATATTTTTGACATTGTCGCCGGAAATATTGTCTATGCCAGTCCCGACCAGGAGGATTTAACCGACCTCGTCGTTGAGGAGCTTGAAAAGGGCCTGGAATCTTCGTCTAAAAGCTCGCCACGGCGATAATATCCCTGTCGTTCGGGTTTTTAAGATTATGAAAATTGCAGAGATTGCCGAATGGATTGGCGCCACAATTGAAGGCGATGAATCGATCGAGATAACCGGATTGGCCAAAATTGAAGAGGCGCAATCCGGTCAACTTGCCTTTATTGCCAACCCCAAGTATGCAAAATACATCGAGACCACCGGGGCCTCCGCCGTGCTCGTCGATTTTGATTTTCCAAGATCCGAAAAGACGCTGCTGCGTACGGACAATCCCTATTTTGCATTTTTAAAACTGGCGAAAAAGTTTTATCGTCAGGCGCCGCAAATATCCGGCGTGCACGAATCGGCCGTCATTGGCGAAGGAACGACGCTTGGCAAAAATGCCGCCATCGCCCCTTTTGTCTTTATCGGCAAAAATTGCCGCATCGGCGATGACGTGACGCTTTTTCCCGGCGTCTTTATTGGCGACGATTGTCATGTCGGCGACAACTGTTTGATCTATTCCAACGTGTCGATCCGCGAACAGTGTAAAATCGGCGACAATTGTATTCTACATCCGGGCGCCGTCATCGGCGCCGATGGCTTTGGCTATGCTGTTGAGGGCGGCCGCTATCACAAGCTGCCGCAAATGGGCATCGTCGTCATTGAAGATGACGTGGAAATTGGCGCCAACACAACAATCGATCGCGCCACCTTGGGAGAGACGAGGATTTGCAAAGGTGCCAAAGTCGATAATTTGGTGCAAGTGGCGCACAACGTTGAGATCGGCGGGCACACGGCGGTCGCCGCGCAAACGGGCGTCGCCGGAAGCACCAAAGTCGGCCGCTATGTTATGGTCGGCGGCCAGGCCGGGATTACCGGACACATAAAAATAGGCGACAAAGCGAAGATCGGCGCCCGGGCGGGGGTGACCAAGTCCGTGCCCGGGAATATATTCGTCACCGGCTTTCCGGCGCGTCCTTTTCGACAGGAGATGCGCGAGCACGCCAGTCTGGCGCGCTTGCCGGAGTTGTTGCAACAATTTAAACAGTTGCAAAAAAGAGTGCAAGAACTTGAAAAGTTGACCTAGTTTTGAGGAGGTTGTTCTGAAGAATCAACAAACCATAAAGGCGGAGGCGTCCTATTCCGGTGTGGGACTGCATACGGGGAATAATACAACGATCACCTTCAAGCCCGCGCCGGTCAATACCGGCATTGTTTTTAAGAGAGTGGATATTCCGGATTCTCCCGACGTCAAGGCGGATATTGATCATGTCATCGACATCTCGCGCGGTACGACCATAGGCATCGGCGACGTTAAAATACATACGGTCGAGCATGTACTGGCGGCCATAAGCGGTCTGGAAATTGATAATATCATCTGTGAAGTCGATGGCAATGAACCCCCGGTCGGCGACGGCAGCGCCTTGCCCTTTGTTGAAGTTTTGTTAAAAGCCGGCATCGTCGAGCAGGAAGCGTTGCGCGATTATTTGATCATTGACAAAACCATCACCTATTCCGATCCGGAACGGGGCATTGATATAGTCGTCTTTCCATCGGACGAATTCCGCATCACCTTTATGGTGGATTATCAGAATCCGGCGCTGGGCACACAATATACCTCCATGTATTCGCTGCATGAAGAATTTGCCACCGAATTTGCGGCGGCGCGAACTTTTTGCTTTTTGCATGAAGTGGAAGAGCTTTGGAAAGCCGGTCTGATCCAGGGCGGCAACGTCGACAACGCACTGGTCATCATTGATCGTGAAATGGATGATGAAGAGTTGTCCGATCTGCGCAATCTTTTTCAAATTGATCAGACCGTCAGTCTGTCAAAGAACGGCATTCTGAACGGCAAGGAGCTGCGCTACTATAATGAGCCGGTGCGTCACAAGGCTCTGGATCTCATCGGCGACTTGGCTTTGCTCGGCGTGCCCATCAAGGCGCATGTGATGGCGGCGCGTTCCGGCCATGCGGCGAACGCCGAATTGGTCAAGATGATTCGCAAGGAATATGAGAAAAAGCTCATTCGTAAAAAATTCCAGTCCGGAGACGCCAAGGGCGTTTTCCTGGATACCGAAGCGATTATGAAAATTTTGCCGCATCGCTATCCGTTTTTGCTGGTCGATCGCATTATGGACCTGGTGCCGGGCGAGCACGTCATCGGTGAAAAGAGCGTCACCATTAACGAACCGTTTTTCCCCGGCCATTTCCCGGGCCGGCCGATTATGCCGGGCGTTTTGATCATCGAAGCCATGGCCCAGACCGGCGGCATTTTGCTGCTCAATGCCCAGACGGATCCCTCGGAAAAGCTGGTGTTATTTACCGGCATAGACAATGTCCGCTTTCGCCGTGCTGTTGTTCCCGGCGACACCCTGCGTTTTGAAGTGGAAATGGGCGCCATGCGTCGTTCCATGGCCAAAATGTACGGCCGCGCCTATGTCGGCGACCAACTGGCGGCCGAAGCCGAATTGATGGCGGCCATTGTCGATCGTGATAAAAAATAACCCTTAAAAGGATGCGCACGTGACCACCATTCATCCTACAGCAATTGTTGATAAAAACGCAAACCTTGGCAATGACGTCTCCGTTGGGCCCTTTGCCGTCATCGAGGCTGATGTGGAGATCGGCGACGGTACGACCATCGCCTCGCATGTGCTTGTAGCGGATGGGGCGCGCATCGGCAAAAATTGCCGCATCCATAAAGGGGCCGTCGTTGCAACGCTGCCGCAGGATTTAAAGTTTGGCGGCGAAAAGACGACGTTTGAGATCGGCGACAATACCACGATTCGAGAGTTTTGCACGTTGAATCGCGGCACTGTCGATCTCGGCAAAAGCACTGTGGGCGCCAACTGTTTGCTTATGGCTTATGTGCATGTGGCGCATGATTGCGTCGTCGGCGACAATGTGATCATCGCCAATTCGGTGCAGGTGGCCGGCCATGTGGATATTGAAGAGCACGCCATCATCGGCGGCCTGACCGGCATACATCAGTTTTGCCGCGTCGGGCGACACGCGATGATCGGCGGCGGTTTTCGCATTACCAAGGACGTGCCGCCATACATCCTGGCCATGGGCGAACCCCTGCGCTTTGC
>JAJRST010000307.1 GCA_024278645.1 bacterium
ATGAAAAAATGGAATTGCAAAAAGCATTAAAAGATTTATATTTTATACTTGGCGCCTTATAGTCTTTGAGGCTAAACGGTTGCGGTTATCATTAAAAGAAATCCCGTCCGGCAAAAGCGGGACGGGACAAAGTTGCGAATATTTTGGCTTTCCTACAAAACATAGTTTGTGCCATAAGGCCAGCGCTGCGCGCGCGACAACATGCTGTTGGCCTGGTCGTCGTTGTGAAAGCGTTCCTTCAACGGGTCCCAGTAAAGCTTGCGCGGCAGCTTCATGGCAATGTGGCTCAGCAGGCAGGTGCTGCACGCCCGGTGGCCGACTTCCGCCGGCGCAATCGGCGGGCGCCTCGTTTTGATGCTCTCTAGCCAGTTGCCGTGGTGTTCCTTGCTCACCGGCAAGTGAATTTCATCCGGGCCGATTTTTGATTGCAGGATTTTCGGATCGCTTGCGGACAGCGCCTTTGATGCGACGCTCTTTCCGGTCGGATCGCTCTTGGTGACGGTGAATTTACCGCGGGTGACGAATATCCAGCCCTCGTCGCCTTCAAAACGAACGCCGTTGGGAAAATCGCCGCTGATCTTCATAACGACCCCGTTGGCAAATTTCGCTTCGACGTAAAAATCGCCGTGTACATCCCATAGGCCCGATTTCGGAAATTCGGCGTGCGCCTCTATTTCGATAGGCCCGGTGTATTCCGTGCCCATGCCCCAGTTGGCGGCGTCGATGTGATGCGCGCCCCACCCGGTGATCATGCCGGCGCCAAACTGCTCGCAACGCAGCCAGCCCGGTCGCGAATAACCGTCCTGCGGGTGCACGCGTTTTTCCGTGTAATAGACGTACGGCGTGGAACCGAGCCACATCTCGTAGTTCAGGTTCGGCGGGATGGGCATCTCCGGCTCTTCGTCGCCGGCGGGATCACCGGGCAGGCCGATTTTGACCGTGTGCACCTTGCCGATGCGCCCGTTGCGCACCAGTTCGCAGGCGATGCGGAATTGCGCCCATGAGCGCTGCTGGCTGCCGATCTGTAAAATCCGACCGGTGCGATGGATCACGTCGCTCATCTGCCGGCCTTCCGCAATGGTCAGCGAAGCCGGCTTTTGCAAATAGATGTCCTTGCCGGCCAGGGCCGCTTCAATCGCCGGCTGCGCATGCCAATGATCCGGCGTGCTGATGATGACCGCGTCGATCCCCGGGTCGGCGAGCATCTCCCTGTAATCGCCGTACATCTTGACGTCGGTAACCTTTTTACCCTTATTTTTGGCGTACCACGACTCGACAAAAGCCTTGCCCTCTTTTAGCCGCTTGGCGTCGACATCGCTGACGGCGACGATGCGGGTGTCGTCATATTTCATCGTTTCCGGCAGGTCGTGCGAGCGGGCGATGCGCCCGCAGCCGATTTGGCCGATGTTTATGTTATTGCTCGGCGCCTTTTTGCCGAAAACGCTTGCCGGTACAATACTCGGCGCCGCCGCGGCGGCGATGGTCGTCTTGATAAAGTCGCGTCTTTTCATGGGATTTCCTCGCGTAAAATAAAAGGGTTTTGCCTAATGACAAGCCCCCTGCATCTTAAGCCAAAGCTTCCAGCATTTTGACGACGTGGTCATAAAACACCTTGACCGAGCCGATGTGAACGCGTTCGTCCGGCGAATGCGGATGTTGGATTGTCGGGCCGATGGAGATCATGTCCATGCCGGGAAACTTTTCACCGATCAAGCCGCATTCCAGACCGGCATGAATGGCTTCGTATTTGGCTTCTTCGTCGGCGACTTGCTTGTAGGTTTCCAGCGAAACTTTGAGGACTTGCGAATCGAGGTTCGGCATCCAGCCCGGGTAGCCGGGCGGCTGTTCGTATTCGGCGCCGGCCAGCCAGGCGATGTTGACGATCTCGTCAAGCGTCTCCTGCAAAGCGCTCATGTTCGAGCTGCGGCTGCTGGTGAGGATTTTGAACGCCTTTTCTTCGCAATGCAGGGCCGCGACATTGTTGGAGGTTTCGACAAGGTCTTTGATGGTGCGGCTCATCTCCAACGGGCCATGCGGCAGGGCGAAAATCAGCGCCATTAACCTTGCCTGGTCATCATCCGCCAGAGGAGATTGCGATGCTTCGGCAACCGCTTCCACGGTGCAGGCGATGTTTTCTTCCACGGGGTGGTACTGAACTCTGACCTCTTGCATGGCCGAATCAAGCCACTTTTTCAGCTCGTCCACGCGCGCCGAATCGACGATAATTTCAGCAAAAGCCTCGCGAGGTATGGCGTTGTGCTTGTCGCCGCCCTTAAAGCAAACCAACTGAAACGGCACAACCCGGTTTAGTTGATAGAGAAGGCGGTTCAGGATTTTCAGCGCATTGCCGCGGCCTTCATGGATGTCTATGCCGGAGTGGCCGCCGCGCAGTCCCGTCAGATGGATCCTCAGCGTGGCGTCGCCTTTGGCCGTGCTTCGGGAGACCGGCAAGGTGAGGTTGGTATCGCGCCCGCCGGCGCAGCCGATGGAAAAGACGCCGATCTCCTCGCTGTCAAGGTTGAGCATGGTGCGGCCCGTGAGCCACTCCTTTGAGACGCTCATGGCGCCGTTGAGACCGCGCTCCTCGTCGACGGTGAACAAG
>JAJRST010000308.1 GCA_024278645.1 bacterium
CTTGCCAAGAGAAAGAGGATAACTTTTGCTTGCATATTAAGATACTTTAGAGTACTTTACTCTAAAGTATCTTAATTAGGAGCCAGCAAGCCATGTTTTACAATCGTAAAAACGAACTCTTGAGGCTGAATAAGCGCTATCAGCAAGAGCGCTCCCAACTTTTGATCGTTTACGGCAGACGCCGGGTCGGAAAAACCGAACTGTTGCAGCAATTTGTCAAAGACAAGCCGCACATCTATTTTCTCGCCGACCTTTCCAGCGAAAAAGAGCAGCTTGCCGGTTTTACCGAAAGAATTCGTTTATTTTCCAAAGACCCGGCCCTGACCGAAAACCCTTTTTCCAATTGGAATGCTCTGTTTGCGTATATTCGGAATCTTGCAAAAAAAACGCGCCTCGTTCTTATTATCGATGAATACCAGTATTTGCAGGCGGGAAACAAAGCGATATCTTCGATCCTGCAAAAGGTGTGGGACGAAGGCCTGAAAGACGGCAAAATTTATCTCGTGCTATGCGGTTCGTATATTTCCTTTATGGAACGAGAAATATTGGCCTATAAAAGTCCACTTTACGGACGCAGAACAGGCCAGTTTTTTATCGAACCGCTTTCATTTTTTCAAGCCGCTCAGTTCTTTCCTTCACTTTCCATAAAAGAGAGAATTCTTCGGCATGGAATACTAGGCGGCATCCCGGCCTACTTGCTGCAATTTCAGAAGCGACATTCTCTGGCGGAAAACATCAAATTCAACACTCTGCAGCCGGATGCCTTTTTGTATAATGAAACTCATTTTTTACTTATGCAGGAACTACGGGAACCCCGGAACTATTTTTCCATCCTCAAAGCGATTGCCTTTGGCGCCACCCGCCTTAACGAAATTGTACAAAGCAGCGGCCTGGATCGCGGCATGGTGGTCAAATATATTGAAGTTTTAAAAAATCTTCGAATCATAAAACGGCAGGTTTCAGTGCATGAAGAAAAGCCGGAAAAAAGTCGAAAAGGAATTTACCAAATCCAGGACAATTACTTTCGCTTTTGGTTTCGTTTTGTTTACCCGAACAAAAGCTTTATTGAAGAGAATCAACAGGATCGTGTTTTGCGAGAAAAAATCATACCGCAGCTCGATCAGTATACAGGAGCCGTTTTCGAAGAGGTTTGTCTTGAATTTTTGAAAATGAAAAATGCTCAGGGTCAATTGCCGTTCGAGGCCGCAAAGATCGGTCGGTTTTGGAAGGATCAAATGGAAATTGATATTATGGCGTTTGACCGGGAAAGCGACATTTTTTGTTTGGCGAATGTAAATGGAGCGCCAAAAAAGTCGGCACAAATATTTTACGTGAATTGATCGCCAAGTCGAAAAGCATCCTGGACGCACACGACAAAAAACCGGTTTATGTGTTGTTCTCCAGATCAGGCTTTACCGAAGCATTAAAAAAACAGGCGAATGAAAGCGTGCTGATGTTCAATTTGCAAGACATCGCCTTGACGCTCGACGCTATTTAAATACTTTAGAGTATGTTACTTTCGAGTATCTTATCCTTTTCAAAAGAAAAATAGCGGCGCAGATTTTCGTTATTAAAAGGAAATCCCTTGTTCCGAAAAGTATAACTTTTAATAAATAGCACAAGAGATGAGAACCTGATGAACAAAAATGTATTAAACGTCCGCGTCGCCAACCTCGACTGCGAACACGAAGCCGCGGTCATCGAGCGAGGTATGAAAAACATGCCGGGGATTGCAGCGCTGAAAATATATCCCAAATCGGCAAAGGTAGAGATTGAATATTCGCCGGAGGATATCCGCCCGGAACAGTTGAAAGAGCGCCTGGCCTCTCTCGGATTTCCTCCCCTGGAGGGCAGCGCCATGCCTTCGGCGCCCAAACCCTGGCGCAACCCAAAGGTCATTACGTCCGTGTTTTCTGGTGTGTTGCTGCTGGCGGGCTGGCTGCTGGGACTGGCCGGTCTGCCCCCTCTCGTTTCCTTGTTTATCTACATTTTGGCCATTCTCATCGGCGGTTACTATTTTGGCCGCGAAGCCCTCGAAGAGCTTCTTTTCGAACGGGAAATCGGCATTGAACTCCTGATGGCCGTGGCCGCAGTCGTCGCGGCGATCATGGGCCAGGCCGCCGAAGGCGCCATGCTGGTGTTTCTCTATTCCATTTCCGAAGCCGCCGAAGGCTACACCGAGGAAAAGACCCGCTCGGCCATCAAGGCGCTGATGGACCTGGCGCCGAAAACCGCGCTGGTCAAACGCAACGGCGCGGAAGTGGAAATACCGGTGGAAGAAATCCGCGTGGGCGATATTTTCATCGTCAAACCCGGCCAGTCCCTGCCGACCGACGGCGTCATTCTCTCCGGCCAATCCGGCGTCAACGAAGCGCCCATAACCGGCGAGAGCATGCCGGTGGAAAAAGCGCCGGGCGACCGCGTGTTCGCCGGCAGCATTAACGGCCAGGGTTTGCTGACCGTGCGCGCCGAGAAAACCTTTGCCGACAACACGCTGTCGCGAATCATTCAAATGGTGGAAGAAGCGCAGGAACGCAAGGGCAAGAGCCAGCGCTTTATCGAACGCTTCGGCAAGCGTTACAGTCCCGCTGTTTTGCTCATCGGCATTGTCATTGCCGTGGCGCCGCCTGTGTTCTGGGGCGCGCTGTGGAACACGTGGATCATCCGAGCGACGGTATTCATCGTCGCCGCCGCGCCCTGCGCTCTCGTAATCTCCATCCCCATCACCCTGGTGGCCACGCTGGGCACGGCCGCGCGCAAAGGCGTGCTCATCAAAGGCGGCGTTTACATCGAAGAGCTGGCAAAAGTGAAAGTGATTGCGCTGGACAAAACCGGCACCCTGACCAGCGGCGAACCGGAAGTGATGCAAGTCCTCCCCTGCGGCGCGGAAACGACGTCAACTGAAATCAAAGAGATACTGAGACTTGCCTCCA
>JAJRST010000309.1 GCA_024278645.1 bacterium
ACCAAAAAGGCGGCGATGGCCGTCCAAACAACATTCAGATTGTTTTGCAATGCCGCCAGCGCCGCGGAAGCATCGTCCGCTCCCCGGGCGTAGACGGCGCCAGCCAGCACCATGATCGTGAAAAACATGCCGAGACCGAGTGTAAATTTATATCTTTTCATGAAAACATCTCCTCAATTTTTGATTAACCAATCGCCTCCACGCCTTTTTCGCCGGTTCGGATGCGCACGCAATCCGCCAGGTCATGGATAAAAATTTTACCATCGCCGATCTTTCCGCTTCGGGCGCCGGTCACGATGCCGTCAACGGTCGCGTCGACGAATTCATCGTTGACGGCGATTTCGAGTCGCACCTTTTTCAACAGATTGACTTCGATATCGGCGCCGCGATAGGTTTCGTGATATCCTTTTTGCTGACCGCAGCCAAGGGCATTGGTCACCGACATTTTGTAGATATCCCGCTCGTACAACGCCTGCTTGACGGCGTTCAATTTTTCCGGTTGAATATATGCGATTACAAGTTTCATGCTTTTTTCCTTTCTTTTTCTTTGCATGATGTTTACCTGGCGCCGGTTTTGTTGAACTGAATTCGATGCCGCGCCAGCAACGCGGGCGCCAGAAAATCCGTTTTCCGCTAAAGCATTATTAATCAGCAACTAAAGCGTATTCATGCACTACAAGGAACGCTTTACCGCCGTACAAAAACGATGGCTGCGCAATTTTACAGTACAATAATGTTGGAAATGAGGATTTTACCCAAATACTTTGGCGGGCGCATGAAAAAAGGCCTGATGAGAGCTGTTCTTTTTGTACAAAAGACGTTCGATTCTCAAAATAAAAAAATGGCGGCCCATGCTTTCGCGATATTTTATGACTTTTACTCCACCGGCGGAGAATATTTAAACTTTATTATTGGATAATTCCTTCAAAATTGTATCTTTAATTTATCGCTTTACAAAAATGTGTGTGATGCGTATTCCGTATAATGTCAGGAAAGATAAATATGACAAACTCCGAGAGCAGTCAAAAAGAAAATTCTTCCGCCCTGAAAAAGTTGTCTATGTTGGTGGAAATAAACAACGCCATCAGCCGGACGTTCAACCTGAAGGAATCGCTGATGGCCACGCTCAAAATATTGCAGAAATCCTATCATATAAAATCGGGCGCCGTTTTTTTAGCGGAGGATGACGGCGTTCATTATGTCATGGCCGCTTCCGTCGGCTATCGAGACGGCCTGGCCAAAACAAAGTACAAGCTGGGCGAGGGGCTCACCGGTAGAATCGCCGAAAGCGGCAAACCCATTGTCGTGCCGCAGGTGAGCAAGGAGCCGATGTTTTTGAACAGGATGAGCTCCTGGAACCCAAAACGCGATCGCGAGCAGTCCTTTATCGGTGTACCTATTATTCTGGATTACGAGACTCTTGGCGTGTTGATCGTCAACCTGGCTTACAATGCAAAACGCGACTATGACAGCTCGGTCAAATTTCTCATCCTGGTCGCCTCGGCGCTTGTGCAGGCGATCCGCCTGGATCGTATTCGCAAAAAAGAGCGCATGGAGCTGGTGCAGGAGAGCGCCAAGATACAGGAAAAGCTCAAAGAAGAGTACAGCTTTCACAACATCATCGGCAACAGCCACGAGATGCGCGAAGTGTATGAAAAAGTGACGCAAGTGGCGCGCGCCGACACCACGGTGATCATCCGCGGCGAATCCGGAACCGGCAAGGAGTTGATCGCCCAGGCCATTCATTACAATTCGCTGCGGGCCGGCAAACCGTTCATCCGCGTCAATTGCGCCGCCATTCCCGAAACGCTCATCGAAACCGAATTTTTCGGCCACGAAAAGGGCGCCTTTACCGACGCCAAAACGCAGCGCAAGGGCCGCTTTGAGCTGGCCGACGGCGGCACCATCTTTCTCGATGAAATCGGCGATTTGAGCCCCATGACCCAGGTGAAGCTGCTGCGCGTGCTCCAGGAGCAGGAATTCGAGCGCGTCGGCGGCACGGCATCGATTCGCGTCGATGTGCGCGTTATCGCCGCGACCAACGCGAACCTGGAAGCCAGGATGAAGGAAGGCAAGTTTCGCGAGGATTTGTATTATCGCCTGAACGTTTTTTCCATTATACTGCCGCCGCTGCGTGAAAGACACACGGATATTTTGCTGCTCGCCGACTATTTCATGGTCAAGTACGGCCGCAAGCACGGCAAGGCGATTAAGCGCATTTCAACGCCGGCCATCGACATGCTGCGCCAGTACCATTGGCCCGGCAATGTGCGCGAGCTGGAAAATTGCATCGAGCGCGCCGTGCTCGTCTGCGACGACCGGGTCATTCACAGCTATCACCTGCCGCCGACGCTACAAACGGCCGAAAGCAGCGGCACCATGCCGCGCATGTCGCTGGAGGCGGCGGTCGCTAATTATGAAAAAGAGATGATCCAGGACGCCCTGAAAGCGACGCGCGGCAACCGCGCCAAAGCCGCACGATTGCTGGACGCCACGGAAAGAATCATCGGCTACAATATTCAGAAATATGACATCGACGTCAGCCGCTTTAAAAATAAAACGACAATTTCCTGAAACGCGCTTTCACATTTGCATCGGGAGGGTCAAAATGAAAACTCTGTTTTTAGTGCTCATCAGCGTTTTGTTCATCTCATGTCATCAAGGGACGGAGAATATGAAAAAGCCGAAAGAATTAATCGTCTATGCAGGCACTTATACCTCGCAGGGGAGCGACGGGATTTACGTGTACACCTTGAACATGGCGAACGGCGAATTGACGCTGCGGCACAGCGTCAAGGACATAGAAAACCCTTCCTTTTTAGCCTTGGCGCCCGATGGAAAATACCTGTACGCCGTGCATGAGCTCAATAATTACAAAGGGAAACGAACCGGGACGGTGCGCTCCTTCAGGATCGAGCCGGGGAGTTGGGACCTGACCTTTCTGAGCGAACAGCCGTCGAACGGCGAACATCCCTGTCATGTGGCCGTGACGCCGGACGGCACATACGTGTTGCTCGCCAATTACAGCAGCGGCAGCGTCTCCATGTTTCCGGTGCGCGACGGCGTGTTGCAGGCGGCCAGCGATACGGCGCAGCATGTCGGCGCCGGCCCAAATCCAAAACGTCAGCAAGGCCCGCACGCTCACTCGATCAACATCAGCCCGGACGGTCGCTACGCCTTTGCCGTCGATCTCGGCATTGACAAAATCGTCAACTACAAGCTGGACCTGCAAAACGGACGACTCGTTCCCAACCCGAAGCAGAAATTCGTGCAAGTGACGCCCGGCGCCGGGCCGCGACATTTCACTTTTCATCCGAACGGCGGGTTTGCTTATGTCATTAACGAGCTGGGCAACAGCATCGTCGCCTATACCTACAATACCGCCGACGGCGTCTTGAGCGAATTGCAGACGGTGTCGACGCTGCCCCCGGATTTCAGCGGCGAGAGCTATTGCGCCGACATTCACATTACGCCGGACGGCAAATTTCTCTACGGCTCCAACCGCGGCCACAACAGCCTGGCTATCTTTAAAATCAGCGGCGACGGTATGCTGCAACATGCCGGCTTTCAATCCACGCTCGGCGACTGGCCGCGCAATTTCGCCATCGATCCGACAGGAACCTACCTTTTAGCGGCAAATCAAAAATCGGACAACATTGTCGTCTTTTGCATCAACAAGGAAACAGGCGAGCTGCAAGCCACGGGAAACGAGGTGCATGTTTCCATGCCCGTGTGCATTAAAATGCTGGTTCCCTGACCCCTGTCATGTGGTCTCGTAGTGATTCGGCAAACACGTATTTATCTCTCATAAAACATCGCCTCATTTTACAATCACCCCCAAATTGCAGGAGGAGGAATGAATTTTTTTTACTTTTACAAACGTGTAAATCGCAACCGCCGCGCCGTCTCTATAGCCATACTGACGTCGATTATTCTTGCGTTCAACATGGCGCCGGCCCGCGCCGGCGAACTTTTATGGAGCTATCTTCCCAATGCCGGTTATGTCGACGCTTCGCCGGCCGTCGGCGATGTGGATGACGACGGTATGCAGGATATTATCACTGTCGCCACAAGCGGACGCGTGTCCGCACTGGACGCCAACGGCCGCCTCAAGTGGTCCTATGATGTGATGGAGACGATCAGCAGCCCGCCGACGCTTGTCGGCGAGCCGCCCAGGGTTTACGTAGTGGGCAACTCGGGCCGCGTCGTCTGCCTGCTGGCAAAAAACGGCGTCAAATTGTGGGAGCACAAAATGCCCGAGACCTTGTTTTGGGGCATGACGGCCATCGCCGCCGCCGACATCAACGGCGATGGCTCGCTCGACGTGATCGTCGCCGATCGCGGCGGTCATCTGGTATGCCTGGATCAAAACGGCGAATTGCGGTGGAAGACGGCGTATAAAAAAGGATTTAACACCGCCCCGGCCGTGGCCGACCTTGACGACGACGGCGTCTCCGAAATATTGCTGGGCGCCAAGGACCCGCCGCTCGTTTGCTTCTCCGATAAAGGCAAGGAAAAGTGGCGCACCAACAACGACGAAGCGGTGGGATCGTCGCCCGTCATTTATGATGTGGACGGCGACGGCGCGCCGGAGATCCTGCTCGGCGAGGGCGACGGTCTGTCCGTTTACGACGCCGGGGGCGTGCGGAAATGGCATTATTCCATGAAGGGGCAGGTGCATGACGGCATCGCCGTCGGCGACGTGGATCAGGATAACAAATTGGACATCGTCGTCGTCGGTCTGCACGGCGAGGTCGCCTGCCTCACCGCCGACGGCGCACTGAAATGGACGGGCAACGTAAGACAGCGCGTACGCCGTTCGCCGGCCATTGCGGACATTGACGGCGACTCGACGCCGGAAGTTATTGTCGGCGGATACGCTGAGGCCCTTTCCATCTTTGACGGCCAGGGCAACCTAAAGGAGCAGGTTCCGCTGCACGGCGGCATGAACGCCTCGCCGACCATCGTGGATTTTCGCGGCGACGGCCGCTTGAGCGTCGTCTGCGCCACCACCTCGGACGTCGTCGCCCTCACCTGGATGCCGAAACGGCCGGGCGTCGAACCGAACATCCAGTGGGCGGAATATCGCCTCAATTCGGCCCGCACCGGTTCGTTGCAAAAAACGAAAAAAGTGAAACGCACGCAAATTGCCGCCATCGACTATGGCGCCCTGCATGTTGGCGTGAATAACTTTCAGACGACTGTAGAAAACCCGAAAAAACAGACGCTCACCCTGCACATGGAAATCCGAAAAAACGGCGAACGGCCTATGCAAAGCTCGGCGACATTTTCGGATTCGCTTTTTTCTCTCCGAATGCCCTATTCCATCATCGGGCAAAGCGCCGTCAACCTGGAATTCGAAAGCCGCTTGTCGGCCGGCAAAAGGCTGATTTCACAACGACGACAGCAGTTTTATCTCGTTCCCTTTGCCAAAGATGTGGCCGATCTGCGCAAAATCATGGCCGGAATAAACGACAATGTCAGCCGCCTCGCCGATCACGCCTATGCCGACGAACAAGCGACGCTGCTTGGCCTAAAGCTTGGCGAACTGGAGGAGAGGACAAAAATTGCCGGCACATTATCACCGCTGCAACGCGCCGAACTTCGGACGCAATTTGAAGAGACATACGCCAAAGCCACGGAGCTGGAAGCCATGATTCGCGCCGCGGCCGAGGCGGCAACGCCCCTGGCCGCGTATGCCGCCAATCCCTGGGCGCCGTTTGGCGGCGCAAGCGAGATCATCGAAGGACGCACCACTCCTCCCAAACTGACCATTGAAGCCTTTGCAGGAGAAACGGAATCCGCGGCCGTCAACCTGGCCAATTTCAGCAGCCGGCCCATGCTTGTGCGCGTGGAGCCGCGGGACCTGCAGGCCGAGGATTCGACGACGATTTCATTTCGCCAGGCGCTCGCTTTTCATGAGGTCCT
>JAJRST010000310.1 GCA_024278645.1 bacterium
GGAAAGTCGGTGCGCAGGCTGTCGCGCGGAAGGCCGAAATTGGAGAAAAAGCCAAAAGACAATGCCAGCGTGAACGCCCCGTGATGGTGCATGTCGTCCCAAAACCAGTCGGCAATGGGCGCCTGCGGCGATACGGCTTTCAACGCCGGATGCGAATCAATCATGCCGGCGGAGCTGTAAAACCCCGGGTAAGAAATGCCCCACATGCCCACCTTGCCGTTGTGGCCGTCGATATTGTTGATCAGCCATTCGATAGTGTCAAAAGTATCGGTGCTTTCATCAATGTCGCCGGCCGACTTGCCCTCAATATGCGGACGCATATTGACAAACTCGCCTTCGGACATCATACAGCCGCGAACATCCTGAAAGACGAAAATAAAACCCTCTTTTTCAAACGCTTCCGTTGGACCAAGCCAACCCCGGTATTGATCGGCGCCATAAGGCGCGACGCTGTAGGGCGTTCGCAGCAAAAGGATGGGATGATTTTTCGTCCGGTCGTAGGGGGCATAAACCGAGGTGAACAGTTTTACGCCGTCGCGCATGGGGATGCGATATTCGGTCTTGACATAATTCTCCCGGATGTACTCGGCGCGATCGTTCGCAAAAAGAGACGGCAAAATGAAAAGAACGAGAAGAATTCTAGAATACATTTTTTCCCTTTTAATTTTGGAGAGAGTCAATATTTTGAAAGCGGCCAAGGACGGGGGAAAGATAAAAGCCCGCCTTACAGCGGGCTTTATTTAACTCAATAATGCCGAAAGATTCTTAAAACTGACGGCGATTTCATCCATAATATCCTTGCCCTTGCGCGGTCGATCCTGTTCGACGATGTACCAATCGACGCCGATTTCCTTGGCCTTTTTGACCACGCCCTTCATGTCGATGACGCCCTCGCCGACCGGCGCCAGTTTTTTATCGGCATCTAGGTCTTTCATGTGCAACAGTTTCACGCGGTCGCGCCACTTTTCCAGATGGGCCACCGGGTCGACGCCGGCGTTGTAAACCCAGGCGATGTCCACCTCGGCCTTGACCATATCGACGTCGGCGCGGTTAAAAAGGACGTCGTAAATGGTTTGATCGCCGTCGATCTTTTTAAATTCAAAGGAGTGGTTGTGATAGCACAACTGAATGCCGACCTGCCTGGCTTTATAGCCAAAGATGTTCAGATTGTCGGCGAATCTTTTGATTTCATCGACGCCTGCCTGACGCAAGCGTCCCGGCATGGAGGGCACGACAAGATAGGGGCTGCCGATGGCCTGGTTGAATTCGAGGACGCGATCAAAGTTTTTCAGCAGGCCGTCGTAGCCGTGGTGCGTGCCGCACGTATTGGCGCCGATGTCCTGCAAAAACGCCGCCAGGTCCGCGGCCTCCATGCCGCCATAGCCGGCGAACTCGAAATTTTTATAGCCGATTTTGCTCACCTTTTTTAACGCCCCCTTGAAATCCTTGGCGGCTTTTTCGCGCACCGTATAAAGCTGGATGCCGATGGGCAGCTCGTCTTCGGCCCTGGCCATCGTGCTCATGCCGCCGAGTCCCAAAAGGGCGGTCGCGGCGGACATGGTCTTAACAAAGTCTCTTCTGCTGATCGTATGCATTTTATATCTCCTTTTTATAGGACCACCTGTCGCTGCTAATTAACCGAAAATTAAAATCAAAATCAAGAACATAACAATCGTCGGAACAAGAGCGGCTTTGAACAATCCTGCGGGAGAGACGTTGTTGTTTTCGAAATACTTTTTCAGGATCGCCTGGCCGGCCGGGTTTGGCGCATTGGCAATGACCGTTAAACCACCGCCGGTGACGGCGCCGGAAACAACCGCGTACTTGAGCGCCGGCGAGAAATTGGGAACCAGCGAGGACAGGTAAGTAATGGCGGCGTTGTCGTTAAACGCCGTCAGGATGGTGGCGGCAAGCATCAGAGGAAACGACTTTAGCGAGCCTAGAATAGGGGCGATCCACCAAGCCTGCAAACCGCCATGAATGACGAGTCCGGAGAGAAAGAACCCGACCAGCAGCGGCGATTTTAACGCCAGGTTGTTTTGAAACGGCGCGGTGGCCATGGAAAAACCGATGAAGAAAAGCAGCCCCGCAACGAACAATGCGGTATGATGCGCATTCAATACCGTCCACGCTAAAAAAACGACATGAACGGCCATGACCCAGGCGGGCACGGGGTCTTGTCGCGTATCCCAATCGGGGTCGATAATCTCGACGCGCTTCTCCTTGGGCAGCAAGCCGGGAAGGTTTTTGCGCATTTCCTGTATTCGCACTTCATCAAAACGCTCCTCAAACACTTCGTTAAAAAGAGCATCGTCAATATGTTCATCAGCTTTGAAATCCGACTGGATGCGCTTGCGAATATTCTCCTTTATTTCGTTGCACTTTTTCGCCCAGGTTTCATGAAAGCCAAGGTCGAGGATGATCTCATCCATTTTGTCCAGCTCGGCCGCCAGGTGCTCGCGTCGAAAATACGTTCTTTGCAAATGTTCCTTGAGGCGAATCCGGGAAAACTTTTTCGAAAGCACCTTTAGCTCTTTATAGAAAAAAAGATAATAAACAAAGGTCGACAGCGTTATGCCCATGGCCGTTTTCCAGCCAAAATGAAGGAACATATAATTCAACCCCCAGTGCCATTTGCCGGAGACCATCAAAACCGGCGGCGCGGCAAATGAGTGAGCGTGCCGCCAACGGAAACGTTGACGAATAAAAGTCCGATCGTGGCATATTTGAACTTTGTGCTTGGCGCCAGGTCGTAAAATTTATGCGCCAGCAGCATGGCGGCTATGGTCATGGCCGCCGGCTCTGTGATAAAAGAACCCAGCAACGGTGCGATGATCAGGATGGTCATCCACCAGGCGGCGAGCCCGCCGCCAAAAATATTGGCGATCTTTTCCAAAATCAGTTCCGTCAATTTCAACACGGGTCGAGACGAGGCCAGAATCATGATGACGACCACGAACATGGGTTCGGTATAATTCACGGTATGGGA
>JAJRST010000311.1 GCA_024278645.1 bacterium
CACAACCAAGGCGCCGGACGGGAGCTGTCGTGTATCAAAGCTCTTTCTCTTTGGCGTGTTTCTCCTCATTTCCAACTTTATCGTCGGTAAAATAGCCCTGCCCCTGTTTGCCATCGACTTTTATCTTTGGCTTGGCGTATACCTTTTTAGCTGGCTCATGCTTGGCGCCGGGCTTGTGCTGAGCGGCAAGGAAGGTTGGGCCCTGGCAAAAGAGTGGTATAAATCTCACAAAAGCCGCGGCATCCGCACGATTACAAAGCGACGCACAAAATAATCTTGAACACGCTGTTCAGCGCTCGAACGCCCCCTCCCACATGGATAATTCCATCTTTTTTTCTTTTTTCTTGATCGCGATAAAACAATTATTAAATTAATATGAATTCACATCCATACATACAAAAAGGGGAACAAAAATGCAACGAATTCTTGTACTAGTCTTGCTGCTTTTTTGTGCGAGCGCGATCGCGCAAACGTCGGTTAGCGGCGAGGAGGCCCTCGGAACCAAAACGTACGATCAATTCGAAAAGCCGGAAACCTGCTATAGTTGTCATGCCGACATCTATATGCAATGGACGCAGGCGATGATGTCCCAGGCCTACACGCATCATTGGGACGAAATCGAGTACTTTGACCTGGCCGTGGCCCATGCTGAAAAAGACCCGACAATGAAAGGCCCGGTGGACGGCTGCAACGGCTGTCATACGCCCATGGCATTCATGGCCGGCGACGTTACGCCGCCGCGACCGGAAGAGGGATCGCGGGCCAACGAAAGCGTGAGCTGCGACGTCTGCCACACCATTACCGCCATCCATGAAGACGGCGGCTATCCTTACAATTTCAGTTTTGTTTCCGAGCCGGGACGAACAAAGTACGGCGCCAAACCGGGATTGAAATCCCCGCATCACGACACCAAAAAACTGGACATTTTCGAACAGGCGGAATTGTGCGGCAGTTGCCACAACGAAAAGAACCCGTTCGGCGTCATGGTCAAATCCACGCAAATCGAATGGAAAGAGGGCCCTTACTCGAAACAGGGCGTGCCCTGTCAGCAATGCCACATGCCCAAGGCGTGGGGTAAAAATGCCAAAATGGCCAAGGAGGACATGGTTGCGCAGCACCTGTTCCACGGCGCGCACGATCCCGGCAAGGTCGGCGGCGCCATCGAAATCCGTATGCACCCCCTGGAACGCGAGGTGGAATACGACGGCACGGTGGAACTCAAAGTGCAGCTTTTTAACGGCAAGGCCGGACATAAAATCCCCACCGGTTCGGTCGAAGACCGCATCATGTGGCTGCATGTGACGGCCATCGACGCCAACGGCAAGGAATATCATTTGCCGGTGGACAAGAAAGGCTTTGAGGGCGAAGAATACACCATCGCCGCGGACGAACTGGCTTATGTGGACATGGGCATTCCCAAGGGCATTCCCGATTTCAAGGGCGTGCAGCGCGACGGCGTGCCCGTGGGCGACCGCATTTTTCGCATGCCCTTTTTTGACAAAAACGGCGTTATGACCATCATGCAATGGAACACCGCCAAACTGGGCGTTGACTATCGTATCGGGCCGAGAGAGACCAAAATCGAAACCTATACCTGGGAGCTGCCGGATGACATTCCCGAAGGCAAAATCACCTTCAAGGCGGAATTGAACTACCAAAGACTGGTGAAACCGGTGGCGGACTTTTTGGGCGTCCCGGAGGATGAGACTGAAATCATCCGCGTCAACACGGCGACGACATGGGTGGAAGTGTATGAATAGCCTTCCCCGGCGTCATTTTGAACAGGACGAGAGCCGTTCTGAAAGCTTTAGATTTTTGCGGAGGATATACAAATGAAGACGAGAACGATGATGGCGTTTTTTCTTGCGGCAATAATGACAATGATCACTTTGACGGAGCAAGCCGGCGCCATCCCGGCGTTTGCACGGCGTTATAAAATCTCGTGCAGCACCTGCCATGCCCCTTTTCCCAAACTAAAGCCATACGGCGCCGACTTTGCCGGAGCAGGCTTTATCCTAAAGGAGGAAGAAAAAAAACGCGACTATGTGACAGGCGGCGACGACTTGCTCTGGCTGAACAAGGATTTCCCCATTGGTCTACGCTTCGACTCTTTCGGCGTCATGGAACCGGACAATAAAGTCAAATCCGATATTCAAACGCCCTACGGCTTGAAGCTTTTCTCTGGCGGGGCCATTTTTACAAACATCGGCTACTATTTTTATTTCTACCTGGCGGAGCGCGGCGAGGTCGCCGGCATTGAAGACGCCTACATGCACTTTGACAACGTTTTCAACACCAATCTGGACATCATGGTCGGTCAGTTCCAGACGTCCGACCCGCTGATGAAGCGCGAGCTGCGCCTCACCTATGAAGATTATAAATTCTACAAAACCCGGGTCGGCGTTTCAAACACAGATCTCGCCTACGACCGCGGCGTCATGCTCATTTACAGCGTGGACAAGACCGGCACGGATATTACCGGTTTTCTGGTCAACGGCAACGGCAAGGGACAAGCCGGCGAAGATCGAAAATTTGATCAGGATAAATTCAAGAATTTTGGTTTGCGATTGAACCAAAGCATCGGCGAGGTCGGCAGCATCGGCTTTTACTACTACTCCGGCGAAGAAGCCAGCCTGACCTGGGGTGATCAATTCACCAACAAACTCGCCTACTATGGGCCGGATTTCAATCTCACCGTCGGCCCGCTTGAATTGACGACGCAATACCTGATCCGTGAAGATTCCAACCCGCTCTTTAATGACAAGACCACCGACATCAAAACAAGCGGCGTTATTGCCGAACTGATCTTCTCGCCGAAGCTGGATCGCTCTCGCTGGTTTATCACGGCGCTGTATAACAAGATAAACTCGGACATCGACGACTATGAACAGGATTTGGAGGACTTTGGCGCCGAGAAACTTGCCTACCACTCGGCCACTCTCAGCGGCACTTACCTGGTGTCCCGCAACCTGCGCCTTGTTGCTGAATACATGCGCGATATCGAACATGAGAGCAACAGACTCGCTCTCGGCATCGTCAGCGCCTTTTAATCATGTTGGTTCGAGTCGATGCTCATCGGCTCGAACCTTTTTCAAATAATTTCAAACTTTAGCAGCCCCGCCTTGCCGTATTTCTGCTTTTTATATTTTCTATCCACCACTTGATCGCCAAAACGGTCGGTGACTTTGAGTTCCAGTTCGTAAAACCCTTTTTTTGCATCTTCGGGCACGGCGACGGTCGCCTTCCAGATATTTCTTTTCGTTTTCCTATCCCGTTGCAACAAGATGTTCGGCTTTTCGCGGTCTCGCGGTATGATCTCCACATATTTAATATCCTTGTCGCGGCCCGAGAATTCGATGGTCACCGTCACCTGCTGGCCGGGCGATATGAGCGTCGGTTCGATCCGGATATGCTTGACTTTGGGTTTGGCAAACATGGCGGTGGGTAAAAGCAGAACCAACAAAAGCGTTGCTATAGGTCTCATGATCATCTCCACTTTTTGTTAAAAGTATTTCTCAATGTAACGCTTTTGGCGGCGATTTCGTTTCTAAAATTGTAACTATTCAGCCTTAAAGGCATAAATTGGCAAAACCATTTTGGGCAATATTATTAAAAAAACAGCCAATGCAGAAAAATCTTTTATTCAGGACATTTTTTCATATCAGAAGGATATTACTGTTCTTGTTTTCGAGACGAATGGTTTTGCCCGTAATAGTTTTGCATTCAGATGTGCGTCTGCTGCCATCGGGTTTTCGGGCTGAATAGTTACCAAAAACTTAACCCGGAAGAGCCGAAGGCAAGGGATGAAATCGCTGCACGATTTCCTCGAGTTCTTTTCTCAACAGCGGATAGTCATTTTCAGTGGTTTCGCTTTGAATGATGAACATCTTGTCCCCGCGCGGTAAGAAAGCGACAACCCAAACGGGCATGGCGATGTCGGCGGATTTCGGCAGAATGACGGCAAACCAGGCGCCTTTGAGAACGGCATGCGCCGGCGTCGTCGGCGATTGCAGGATGGTCGCACGCTCGCCCCGTTCATATTCCTGCAAAAGCCCGGCCAGGTAATCTATCACAAGGTCTTCAGCGGAAGCGCCGGGGCGGTTCAACATGACGCCAACGCGCGTTTTGGCGGCCATTTTTGAATGCCGGAGGCGCGTGGCGTCGACAAGCCAGGAAATATGCGTCCTTGTCGATGGTTGGGGCGTCAGCACCGTATCCCGCGAAAGCATGTGCAAGCGCCAGCGGCTGTTGGGTGTGCGCCAGATAAACCGAAACGGCAAGTTGACATAGCTGCTGTCGACGATGCCGATGCGTTGGCCGTGCGGCAGCTCGTCGACGACATGCGGGGTTTTCGGCAGAGTGCGCTGCAACTGAAGCATAATCGCAACAATGGCCACAAGCGCAAACAGCGACATGACAATGGCGCGTATGTCGAATTTTCTTTTCATTACAAGCTCAGCGCCATTTCCTTTTCCAGCTCTTCAAAGGTCCACGCCGGCGAGGCGCCCTGCCGGGTGGACACAAAGGCGGCCAGGCGGTTGGCAAAGTCGGCGATCTCCGCCAGATCCGCCCCCTGCAAATATTTTACGACCATGCCGGCGGCGAAGGCATCCCCGGCGCCGGCGGCGTCGACGACGGAGATGTAATAGCCGGGATCGAACTCTTTTTGATCCGGCGTGACAATATAGCAGCCCACGTCGCCGAGGGTCAACGCCGCCATTTTCAAATCATGCCGATGCACCAGGCTCTGCAAAAATTCGACGTCATCCTCCTCCCCGCTCAATCCATTTTTCAAGATTGTGCATTCGTCACGGTTCAACTTTAACATATCGGCCTTATTCAAGGACTCCAGCACCACTCTTTCGGTCGCCGCATCCCACCCGTGGATGTTGGCGTCGAAAACCTTTAAAGCTTTGGAGGCCTTGCCGAGGAAGCTGTGGATGGCCTCTCGCGAAACCTCCGCCCGCTGGGCCAGCATGTCGAAAAAGACGACATCCATTTGCGGGGCCAGATTTTCCCAGACGGAATCCATGCGCATATCGTCAAAAGCAACGTTCCGAGCGCACTGGAAAGAGGGCTGCCCCTTGGCGTCAATTTTAACTTTTATCTGCCCGGTCGGCTTGAAAATGTCTGTCTGCACTCCGGAAACGTCGACATTTCGCGCCATTAATTTTTCAATCAACTCGCGGCCATTGTCATCATCGCCAACCCGGCTAAGCAGGAAAGCCCGGCAGCCGGCGAAAACAACGTGCGATGCAAAATTTGCCGGAGCGCCGCCGACATATTTTTTATCGCCATAGACATCCCAGAGCATTTCGCCGATGGCGGCAACTTTTTGTTTTTCACTCATATTGATAATCACATCCTTCCGTTTTACATGCCTCTCCGCACGGCGACTCGTACACCATCATCGTACACGGAAACCTGTTCACCGCTGGAGGGATTGACTTTGAGAAATTCAATTCCCGGCGGTATGGGAAACTCGGCATAGGGCGAATCCTTCAACGCCCGTTTCATAAAAGCCGTCCATATCGGCAGTGCGCCGGTGGCGCCGGATACGCCGCCGCCCCATTTTGTACGCATGGCGCTGTTGTCGTCATAGCCGACCCACACGGCGGCGACCAGGTCCGGCGTAAAGCCGACGAACCAGGCGTCCCGATAATCGTTGGTGGTGCCGGTTTTGCCGGCGCAGGGACGGAAAAAGCCGCGCTTGCGAACGCCCTGACCGGTGCCGTATTCAATGACGCCGGTCATCATATATATCATAATAAAACTTGTTTGCGGATCAAGAACGCGACGGGAGCGTAAGTCATATTCATACAAACTCTTTTCCGCGGAAAACACTTTTCGCACGAAAAAAGGATCGTGACGCACGCCCAAAGAGGCAATGGTTGCAAAAGCCGAAGCCATCTCCAACGGCGACACGCCGGCGGCGCCGAGCGACAATGACAAATTCGGCTCCAGTTTGCTGGTGATGCCCAGTCGTTCGGCGTAATCAACCACCGCTTCCGGCGTCACCTTTTCAATGATTTTTGCGGCGATGACGTTGCGCGACTTGGCCAGGGCCATTTTTACGGTCATCGGCCCAAGATACTTGCGATCGTAATTCCTCGGCTCCCAAATCTGGTTGTAAATTTTAAACTGCGCCGGTGCGTCCTGCAGCACCGTCGTCGGCGAGACGACGCCCTTGTCAATGGCGGCGACGTAAGTAAAGACTTTGAACGCCGAACCGGGCGAACGGGTGTTGGACAAGGCGCGATTAAAGGGCGCGCGCCGATAATCCCTGCCGCCGACGAGCGCTTTTACCGCGCCGGTTTTGGGATCGATGGCCACCAGCGCCGCCTGCGGATATTTGTCCTGCTCCGCCCAGGGCGCCTCTTCGTACGGCGACAGCCCCATCAAGCGGTCGAGTTCCGCCAGGCCCTCGCGAACCGCCTGGCTGGCGGCGAGCTGCCAGCGGGAATTCAGCGTCGTATACAAATCGAGGCCGCCGTACATGACGGCATTGCGTCCGAATTCCTCGCTGGCGTCGTCGATGACGGCGTCGATAAAATATTCGGCGTGGCCGTACAAGTCGTAAATTCGACTGTAGCTCAAATGTTCGGCGGCGGCGGCCTCGTATTCATCCTTTGTGACATAGCCGGCTTTTACCATCTGGTTGAGCACAAACAGTTGCCGCTCCTTGGCAATTTCCGGGTATTTATAGGGATTGTAGCGGGCCGGCCAGCGAGGGATGCCGGCAAGCATCGCCGCCTCGGCGATTGTCAGTTCATCCGCATGTTTGGAAAAGTAGGTCTGCGCCGCCAGCTCGACGCCGTAGACGCCGGAGCCGAAATCAACCTGGTTCAAATAGGCTTCCAGAATCTGGTTTTTACTGAATTGCTGCTCTATTTGCAGGGTGACGAACAGCTCCTGAATTTTTCGCAAATAGGAGCGTTCAAAGCTGAAAAAGAGGTTTTTGGCCAGTTGCTGCGTAATAGTGCTGCCGCCCTGGGCGATGCGCCCGCTTTTGAGATTGGATAAAAAGGCGCGAATCAACCCCCGCTTGCTCACGCCGTGATGATGATAAAAATCCTTATCTTCGATGGCCAGCACGGCATTGATGATAGAAGATGAAATTTGATCGATGGATACGATTTGTCTGTTGGCCAGGGTTTTGATGATCTGGCCGTCGTCCGCATAAATTTCCGTCGGCGACGCCAGGGCGATCCTGTTCAGGTCATCCGGAATACGCGGCAGGCGCAGCAGCGCGACAATACTGCCGACAATAAAAAGGCCGGCCACGGCCAGCAGCGCAATTTTAGCTATCTTTTTCAGTCTGTTCATTTCTTCTCACGGGCATTTGCAATTTTGGCGCGCCCTCGATGGCGTTCAATTCATTGATGAGATATTCGACGGCGATCTCGGAAGCATACATGCTGTAATGCTTCACCCCCGTCTCATCCTTGACTTCGAAAATAATTTCCACGCCATCGTCGTCAATAAACAGCGAAATGCCGACGCGCACGAGCGAGGCGCCCCATTGGACAAGTTTATACGGATCATTGATGATTTGCAGGCGAAAAGAGCGCGGCAGTTGATCGAACGCCTGAAAGAAAACATCCGCCGCAACAACACGTCCCTTAAATTTCTCGCTTTGATCCAGGCTGGACTGCCCCGCCTCCTCGACGACCTCCGCCCCGGCGTCAATGGCGAAATGTACCTGCTTTATCGGCTCGTCATAGCCGTCGAGAAAATAGATGACCAGTTGATTGCCGGAGAGGGAAAGCTGCGTATTCCGCCAGTCCGCCGTGCGATCCAGCTCAATGAAATCCAGCGGATCGAGTATCTGCTTTGCCTGTTTGATGGGAATGGACTTGTAGAACTCCTTGAATTCCTCGCGGGTCATGCTCATGCTGTTGCGAATAGAGAGCACCGCTTGCAGGTCTTCCAGGCTTCGCAGCGGTTGAGCGGACACATCTTGCCCGGTTTCGGTCGCCGCGTTCAACTCTTCGATGCCGGTCTGCTCCTTTTGATCCTCTTCCCACAAACGTCCCACCCGCGGACGGATGGGGTTGGTGAGCAACAGCAAACGTCCCACGGCGATTTCCACAACGTCAAAAAAGATCTCGGCCAGAAGAAAAACAAACAACGCAACGGCAATGACAGCGATCCTCGTCTTCGGTTCCGACTTTTTTTCTTTGAGTCGTGTAAACAGCATCAACGTTCCTTTTTACGATGAATACACAAAGTTAAAAAATAAACGGCATTGGCGTAAAGGAAGTTACGAAAATGAAAAATATAATGTAAGCTAAAATTTTACGTTTTAAATCCAGCGGCGTATAGTCGTCGATCGGCGGTGGATGCCTTCGCCCAAGAAGCAGCAACAGGATGAACAGCAGCGCCCAGCCGTAGTAGATAATTGTCAACACGCCAAAGGCGACGAGGAACAGCGGCATCAGGCGAAAGCCGCGGCGGCCGAAAAGACTGTAAAAAATATGGCCGCCGTCCAATTGTCCGATCGGCAGCAGATTCAAAGAGGTGACGAACAGACCGACCCACCCGGCATAAGCCATGGGGTGGAGCATCACTTCATAATCATCCGGCAGTTTGCCGACGGCCAGCCAGGAGATAAACTTGAAAGCCAGCGACTCGCCCAGGGTTATGGCGTTTTCGTTAATTTCCTGCACATGAGAAATTTGCGAAAACTTGACGCCAAAGTAAATCACCGGCAGGGTGACAATCAACCCGGCGATGGGGCCGGCCGCGCCGATATCGAACAGCGCCCTGCGGTTCGGCATAAGGCCCCGTATCTGAATCATGGCCCCCAATGTGCCGAAGGGATTCAAAAGTGGAAAAGGAATGAAAAAAGGGAGCGTCGCCGGAATGCCGTAGCGACGACACATAAGGTAATGTCCCATTTCGTGCGCCAACAAGATGGCGATAACCGGCAGGCTGTACCATATCCCCCATGTCAGCCATGTGGCCCAGATGGTTAAAAAAAAGAGGATGATGTTGACCCAGGGTTTATCGGCGGGCAACGGAGAGATTCGAAAAGAAAAGCGTCGTCGTTTTGCAACAGGAACATCGGCATCGTAGAAATAGTCTTCTTGCATATAACTTTCTTTCATCAAAGGAGGAACATCCATATTCATTGCGAGATGACGTCAGGATTTCAGGATCAACTCAACCGGCTCGCCTTTTTTAATATTCAATATTTTTGCGGCGTTGCCGTCGCGCACGGCGATTTCGAGATGATCATGGCTGCTGATAATGGCCAGCGGCTCGCCGATTTGATGTTCGGCATAAGAGTCGCTCAATCTCTCGAACTGAAAATGCTTTACATTCACTTCGGCGACCTCGCGCCCCATAATATCCGTTTTCGAGATATTGGTGATGCAATTGCCGAAATGATCGATATAGACGATCTCGCCCATAATTCTTGTGTCCGATTTGGCCGGCAGCACAATATCGCCGCGCGTAAAGTCGGCGATCTCCGGCCCAAACGCTTCAAAAGGGACGCCGGCTGAAAGATGGGCGGCCACCGGCGAAAAAATATCCCGGCCATGAAAGGTGCGGCTGGTTTGCGATAAAAAGTATTTCTTATTGGTCACCGAGCGCACGCGAACATCGGGCTGCTGCGCAAAGACATACTTTAACACCGAGTTGTCCGGCGCCAGAAAATAGCGATCGGCGGCGCGCGCCAGCAGAATTTTTCGTTTCGTGCCCACACCAGGGTCAACGACCACAACATGAATAGTTTCCGGCGG
>JAJRST010000312.1 GCA_024278645.1 bacterium
CGGGGCGCCGACAAAATAAATACGGCT
The DNA here is from genome assembly GCA_024278645.1 of bacterium. Taxonomy (GTDB): domain Bacteria; phylum Zhuqueibacterota; class Zhuqueibacteria; order Residuimicrobiales; family Krinioviventaceae; genus JAJRST01. The sequence goes on from JAJRST010000312.1 coordinate 28, forward strand.
CGCGGATTTTTCGCGCCGCCGACAGGAAAAGACGGCGGCGTCCTGACAATGGACTGCAAATGCCGGACGTTCGACTCGTTCAGCCGTGTCAACGTCTCGTCGCGCACAAAGGCCTCGCCGGTAATTTTGGCGACGCCCTCGGCATAGTTTGCTTTCAGGTAATCGGCCAGGGAGGCAATCGTCGGTGCGTCGTAAATGGCGACGATGTACATGTATTCGCCGATGTCATCCTGCAACCGATTGACCAACGTGGCGCCCTGAATGGAACTGCCGCCGAGTTCAAAAAAATCTTCATCAATGCCGACCTTCTCAACGCCGAGAATCCTGGTGAATAATTCATGCAGGTATTCTTCCAGTCGATTTCGAGGGGCGACATGTGCTCTTGCGGCGGCTCGCTCGGAGCGGTCGAGGTCGGGCAACGCCTTGCGGTCGATTTTGCCGGAAGAGGTCATGGGCAAGGCGTCCGCAAACAGGAAATGCGCCGGGATCATATAATCCGGCAATTTTGCCTTCAGGTAACGGCGCAGCGCCGAAGCGTCAAGATCAACGTTCTTTTTCGGCACGATATACGCCGACAACTGATTTTGCCCGCTGTTATCTTTTATGGCAATGACCGCGGCTTGTTGAACGTGCTCATGATGGACAAGAAGGCGCTCGATTTCCTCCGGTTCGATGCGAAAGCCGCGGATTTTCACCTGGTGATCCTTACGGCCCAGAAAGAGCAGCTCGCCGGACGGCAGAAAGCGCGCCATGTCGCCGGTTCGGTAAAGACGGGCGCCGGGTACGCCGCTAAAGGGATCGGGAATAAATTTTTCAGCCGTCAGCTCCGGTCGGCCGAGGTAGCCTCGCGCCACGCCGGCGCCGCCGATGCACAGCTCGCCCCTGGCGCCCAGGAGCGCCGGATTGAGATGTTCATCCAACACATAAGCCCGGACGCCGGCCAGCGGGCGCCCGACAGGTATTTGCTCAAAAGGGAATTCAGCCGGAACCGTTTCAACTTGCTTCAAGAGCGCGGTGATCGTCGTTTCCGTGGGCCCGTAAAGATTAAAGAAGACAGGAGCGGATGAAGAACCGTGCATCAACATTTTAAACTTTTCGACCGACGGGCTTTCGCCGCCGACAAGCAGCGCGCGCACCTTTTCTGGCAACGTCAATTGCCGTTCCGCCATAAAGTCCATGAGAGCGTGCCACACGGCCGTCGGCAAATGCAGAATGGATATTGCCTGGCGCAAACACAAGTCGTAAATATCGTTCGGCGTCAGCTCCGCCGCGGCGTCGGGCAGGATGAGCGCGGCGCCGGCGACAAGCGCCGGATATATCTCCTCGCCGGCCGCGTCAAAGGTCAAGGTGATGTATTGCAGCACTCGATCCTTTGGCCGCAATTCCAGGCGTGCGGCAACGCTTGCGGCATGATTGGCCAAGGCGCCGTGCGAAACCATCACCGCTTTGGGGGCGCCGGTGGAGCCCGAGGTGTAGATCAAATAGGCCAACTGCGCCGGGTCGATGTCCACAGCCGCGTCGCCGGACGATTGCCGCGCAATGCTTTCGGCGTCATCCTCCGGGCAAATGACGTGGCATGGAAAGCGATCCTTGTATCGGCGATGCGACAGCACAAAAGCCACACCCGCATCCTTGACGATGAAATCGATGCGATCCTGCGGATATTTCGGATCGATGGGCAGGTAGGCGCTCCCGGCCTTGAGGATGGCCAGCAAGCCGACCAGCATGTCCGGGGAGCGATCCATGCACAAACCGACGCGCGTCTCGGGTCCCACGCCCAGCGACGACAAATAGTGCGCCAGTTGATTGGCGCGCTCGTTCAATTCCCGATAGCTTGTTTTTACAATGTCCGGGGCACGTATGGATTTGAAAACAACGGCGACGGCGTCCGGCGTTTTCTGCGCCCGACGTTCAAAAAGCCGATGCGCCGGCTGAAATTCGGCGGCGTTGTTTTCCGCGCCGCTCCATTGGTGCAGCAGCAGCGCCCTTTCCCTTTTATGCAAAATCGGAATGGAGGAAATTTTCTGCTCCGGGCGCGCGGCGACGGAATCGAGAAGCGACTTGAAATAACCGACAAACCGTTCGGCGGCGGCGGGATCGTACAAATCCGTGCTATAGCCCCAAACGCCGCGCAGACCATCCGCCGCCAATTCGACCGATAACACCACATCAAACTTGACGCTGTCGCTTTCAATTCCGATCGCTTCGATGGTAATCCCCGGGTAGTCGATGGACAATTTCGGCGCATTATGAAAATCAAACAACACCTGAAAAAAAGGATTGTGACTCGGTGTTCGCTTCGGTTGCAGCGCCTCGACCAATTTTTCAATCGGTACGTCCTTGTTCGAAAAAGCGCTCAACGTCGTCTCTTTCACGCGCGCGAGGAGCTCGGCAAAAGTCGGGTCCCCGTCGAGCTTGTTGCGCATAACCACAGTGTTGATGAAAAGGCCGACGAGTTTTTCCGTTCCCGGGATATCGCGGTTGGCAAGGGGCGAACCGACGGAGATATC
>JAJRST010000313.1 GCA_024278645.1 bacterium
CGATTCCGGAAAGCCAGTCCACCGAAGAGGTGCTTCTGGCCGCCATCGTCGGCAAAACCACGCCCGACATCTGCTCCAATATCTGGCCCGGCGTGGTCGGCCAATTTGTGCGCACCAACGCCATTCTGCCGCTCGATGCCTTTGCCGATTTCGATTCCGTGGCCGCGGCCCGTCTGCCCGAGGAGCAAATCCGCACCTATCGTTACCTGGACGGGCATATCTACCAAATGCCGTGGAAAACCAATCCGATCATGCTGGAATATAACGTCAAAATGTTGCGGCAAGCCGGATTCGATCGGCCGCCGGCCACCTATTCCGAGTATTTTGCTATGGCGAAAAAGATCACCCGAGACCTGGACGGCGACGGCGACAATGACCAGTGGATGATGTATGTGGATATCAACGTCAAATGGTGGCTGCGCTATTTTGACTTTTACACTTTTTACATCGCCGCATCAGGCGGCAAAACGTTGGTGCAGAATCGGCAGATTATTTTTGACAACCAAGCGGCAGTGGAGGTGTTTCGTTTTTTTCAGCAGGCCTTCAGAAAAGGCTATTTTCCCAAAGCCCGTTTCCAGCAGGATGCTTTTCTCGCCGGCCAGGTGGCGACGCATATCACCGGGCCGTGGAACATCGACCATCTGAACAAGTTCAAAACGCCCGACTTTGAATTTGACTATGCGCCCATTCCGGTTCCCGACGATCATGAGGGGCCGGTTATCACCTATGGCGATCCGAAAAACATTGTCATTTTTTCGACGACCAAACACCCGCAGCAGGCATGGGAGTTTGTAAAATTGCTGGTCACCAAAAAACAGGATATGGCGCTGCTGCGCTCGGCCAGCCAGATACCGATCCGCAAGAACTTGCTGGATGATGACCTGTTCGCCGATTTTTTCGAGACCCATCCCAAGCTGCGCCGCTTTGCCATGCAGGCGCCGTTGACACGCGGGGTCGATTCCGATCCGGAATTGCGGGAAATATTTGATGCCATTTCGCAGGAATTTGAAGCCTGTTCTATTCTTGACCGTCGCACGCCGGAGGAAGCGGTTCGTCGGGCGGCGGAACGGGCCAGGGAAATAATCAGGTATTAAAAAAATGAAAAAGATGTCCTCACAACAACGCAGCGGATTGGTGCTCATCGCGCCTTATTGGATTCATTTCCTCTTTTTTATGGCCTATCCGCTGGTCTTTTCCGTCATTCTCGTTTTTCACAAGTGGGATGTGTACACGCCCATACAATGGGTCGGTTTCAACAATTTTATCCGCCTGTTTCATGACGATCTTTTTTTTCAGGCCATTTTTAACACTCTTTTATTTTTAATGATCCACATCCCGCTGCAGATTGCCATTGCTCTGTTTTTTGCCGTGCTGCTTAATCAAAAAATCCGAGGCCGCGGCTTTTTTCGCGCCGTCTATTTCCTGCCGGTCATCATCTCCGGCGTGGTCATTTCCATTTTGTGGCAGCAGTTGTTTTCGCAGGAAACCGGCGTATTGAACAACCTGCTTTCCGGCATCGGCCTGCCAAAAGTGCCGTGGCTGAACAGCCCGGAATGGGCCATGCCCTCCATCGCCATCATGGCGACGTGGAAAAACGTCGGCTTTTATATCGTCCTGTTCCTCGCCGGTTTGCAGACCATCCCCTACTCGCTGTATGAATCGGCTAAAATCGACGGCGCTTCGTCATGGCAGCAGTTCCACCGGATCACCCTGCCGATGCTCAACTCCACCATGTTGCTGGTGATGATCCTCTCCACCATCGGCGGATTCAGCCTTTTTATCGAGCCCTACATTCTCACCGGCGGCGGCCCGATGAACCGTACGCTCTCCGCCATGCTGTACATTTACAAACAGGCTTTTTATTTTAATCGCATGGGATACGCCGCCACGCTCGGCTTCTTTTTCGCCTTTATCATTCTGGCTGTGGTGTTGGTTCAGCGCAAAGTTGTCGAGCAGGAGTACTGATGATGAAAAAGATGCTGCTTTATCTTGCACTCGTCCTGGGCGCCGTCGTTTTTCTGTATCCGTTTGTATGGATGACGCTGGCCACGATCAAACCGGAAATGGAAATCCTTGGATCCGGGTTGTGGCCGTCGCGTTTTACCCTGGAGAGCTATCGCCAGGTGGTGACGAAAATCCCCATCTTCCGGGCGCTGCTCAACAGCATTTTTGTTTCCACAGTCATCACCGCCTCGGTGCTGTTTTTCAGCTCCATGGGCGGCTATGCCCTGGCCCGGCTGAAATTCCGCGGCCGCGGCCTCATGCTCAACACCATTCTGTTCACCATGATGATTCCCTTTCAGCTCACCATGATCCCTTTGTACATTCTCATGATCAAGCTGCACTGGACAGACACCTACATGGCGCTCATCGTGCCGGGCATGCTAAGCGGATTCGGCATTCTTCTGTTCCGGCAATTTTTTCTCACCATCCCGCAGGCGCTCATCGACGCCGCCCGCGTGGACGGCCTGTCCGACTATCAGATTCTTTTCAAAATCGTCTGGCCGCTTTCCAAACCGATCATCATCACCGTCGGTATCATCACTTTTATGAACACCTGGAACGAAGCGCTGTGGCCGTTGATCGTCATCCGCAATCAGTCGCTGATGACCATGCCGCAGATGGTCACCATTTTTACCGTCGGCGGCATGGCCGAATCGCAGCTTGGCGTCAAGCTGGCGGCGTCGATGATCATGGCCCTGCCGGTGTTTGTCGCCTATGCCTTTTTTCAGCGATATTTTGTGGAAAGCATTGCCGGCACGGGAATGAAAGGATAGGGATATGAAGAAAAGAACCATTGTTGCCGCTTTCGCTTTCTGCGCTCTTTTTCCGATCGGCAGCCCGGTCGCCCATGCTGACATCAACTTTGGCCATCTCGATGCGCTGTGTCAGGACATCGTCTTTGCCGGCAAACAATGTACAATCGTCCACATTTACGCCGATGCGCCCGATTATAAATGGACCGACGCCGCGGCAGAGGGAATCGCCTGCGTCGATGACGTCGCCCGGGCCGCTGTTGTGTACATGAGGGCATCTGATTTGGCCGTCCACAGCGATATGAAAAAGATCAAGGGTCTGCTCAATTTTGTCCTCGCCATGCAGACGGAAGACGGGGAATTCTATAATTTTATTCGATCCGACTTTAGCATCAATAAAAGCAGTCCCACAAGCCGCAAGGCCTTTTCCTTTTGGGCGGCGCGGGGCTATTGGGCGCTCGGAATCGGCGTTGCTTTTTTTCAGCAAAAAGACCCTGCCTATGCCGACACGCTGAAACTGGCATTTTTAAAATGCAAAAGGCCCATTGGCAAACGGATGCAGCGCTATGGTCAATTTATCGAAATCAACGGCAGAGCCTACCCGGACTGGCTGCCGATCCGCCATGCAAGCGACGCCGCATCCGAGCTGCTGCTGGGCCTAGCCTCTTACCTGCGTGTGGAGAGCGATTCGCTGCTGGATTCCTACGCGCGCACGCTGGCCGATGGCGTCATTGCCATGCAGATTCAGGATCATCCCGTCATGACCGGCGCTTTTGAATCGTGGCCCGGCGTCTGGCACGCCTGGGGCAATTCGCAGGTGCAGGCGCTGGCGGCGTTGGCCGAGGTTTTGCCGGAGGACGCTTTTAAAGATGCCGCCCTCTTTTCGGCCGACCGTTTTCTCAGCCGCCTCGCCGGGGGACGCATGATCACCGGCTTTGATTTTCCCGGCAATGCCGTCAAGGTTTATCCGCAAATCGCCTATGACGTGCGCACCACCGCTCTCGGCCTGCTGGCCCTTTATCGGACGACAAAGGCGCCCCGTTATGCACTCCTGGCCGGGCTGGCGGCCTCCTGGTTTACCGGCAATAACGTCGCCGCCGCGGCCATGTACGATAGCGCCAGCGGACGCATTTATGACGGCATCGACAAAAAGGGCGTCAACCAAAATTCCGGCGCCGAATCGACCATCGAAGGACTCTTGACGCTGCTCGAAATCGACGCAGAGCCGCTGGCCGCGTCCTGGCTTGACGCCCGGGCTGCCGGAGAGGTGCACTCTTTTTTCAATAGCAACGGCGCTGAAAAGGCGAACCGATTTCTCAACAAAACCGGCCCAATAACCATAACCTGGAACCGACAGACGCAAACCGCAGATATAAAATGAGAAAAACGGCCGTAAAATATTTTTTGCCTCTGCCCATCCTGTTGATGGCAAGCTGTTCGCAAAACGTACAGGACGATGCCATTCTCGCCCGCGTGGGCGACCGGGTGATCACCGTGAATGATTTTGTGCAGCGGGCGGAATTCAGTCCCGAGCGGCTGACCGGCGGGGCAGAATTCAGCAAGAAAGAGCTGCTCGACGCTCTGATCGATGAAAAGCTGCTCGCGATTGAGGCGGAAAAGCAACGTCTGGATAAAACGCCGCAAATCCGGCAGCTCGCGCAGTTTGTCGAAGACCTGGCCGTGATGCGGGCGCTGTTTCATAAAGAGGTGCAGCGCCGCGTCCGGCTCGACCCGGCGCAGGTGCAGCAGGCGATAGCGTACAGTCGGCAGGAGCGCAAAATTTCTCATCTCTCTTTCCGGGACAAAGCCGTAGCGGCAAAATATCGGCGCTTGTGGCTCGCCACATCGCTGCAAAACGTGCTTGAAAATCTCGGCGAACAAAAAGCGGACACGCTGAACTATCAGCGCACGGTAAAGTGGGGAGAAAATGATCCCGACCTGGAAGCGGTCATGTTCAGCCTGTCGCCCGGCGACATCTCGCCTGTGCTCGAGCAGAACGGCGTTTTCCTGATTGTCCGTTGCGACGACATAAATCAAAACGCCGTCGCCACGGCGACAAACTATGCCGGTTTGAAAACAAAGGTAAAGCGGATTCTGGCCGCCCGGCAGGAAACGCAGTTGAGCCGGGAGTATGTTTCCCGCTTTATGCGGCAGCAGAAGGTCAAATTTGACGAAAAGCGGGTGCGGCGCATTATCGACATCCTGGTCAACCTCCTGTTCAGCGATGCAAACTCGATGGTCTTGCAGATGACCGAGATTCCCGTTTCCTAAACCGTGTGGCAGCAGGCAGCGGCAAAACTGTCCGCCATGCGGGATGAGGAGTTGCTCCGCTTTAAGGACGGCCGTTTGACCGTCGGCGACTTTATGGCGAGATGGCGGGCCTATCGTTTTCCCGTTGACAAATCGAACAGAGCCGCCTGCGCCCGTTCTTTGAACGATCAATTCAGTCTGGTCATCCGCGACATAGTGCTGACCCGTGAAGGCCGCCGCCAAGGCCTGCAAAAAGAACCGTCCGTGCAAAAGGATAAAATTCTGTGGCAGGACTATTATCTGGCGGAACGTGTTGCGGCAGGCGCCCAAGAAAATGAAATCTCATCCCTGCTCACCGATTTGCGGGGGAAAAAGGCCGTCAGCGTGAATGAAGCTCTGTTGCAAAAGGTAGAGCTGACGGACATTCCGGTCATTGCCCTGCGCCCGGGCCAGTATGCCTCGCGAGTGACGCCGCCCTGGCCGACTTGCAAAAAGCGAACTAAATAGTGTGCTGAATCGCGGGATTGAATGTATACTTTTCCGCCGCCTCATGCAGAGCCAATTCATGCGACAGGCAACTGTTTCCCCGGGATATTTTTACAGGATACATCGCAAAAAAATCAATATGTCTTTCAGTCTTAAACATCGTATATTTTGACAAAGCAAAAGGAAAACAAAACAGAAATGCAGGAACTAGGTATTATCACAAGACAGCAGATTCAATTTTTTGGCAACCGCAAGCGGGTGCTCGGGCAATTTTTTGATCTGAATAACGACGAGCGCAGTCGGAAAATTATCTCACGAATCGTGGCGCAGTCCGCGGGCGAGATCAGCAAAAACCTGCAAGACGTCCTCGCCTCGTTCGAGCATCGCCATCAAAACTTTACCGCCCTGCTAAAGGCAAACTATGAAAGGATTGCGTCCCGCATAGCCATTACGGAAAAGCTGAGCGAAGAACAAAAGCTGCTCATCGGCAGCTATTTCACCAAGGAATATTCCATCGAATCGGCGGCGTTATTCAATCCATCCATGGCGCGGCATCCGGATCAATCCGGCGCCGCATCGGGCGAGGTGCGCTACGTGATGAGTTTGCGGACGACCGGCGATGGACATGTTTCAAGCCTCGCTTTTTCCTGCGGCACTATCGACGCCGACGGTGAAATCATCCCTGATGCCGTATCGCCGTTTGCCGCCAATCCGGTTCTCACCCGCATTCAAAATGACGAGGCGGAGCTTCAGTTTGCCGACGGCACGGCTCTATCGGAGCGCGTCATCTTTCCTGTCACAACGGATGAACGCAACGGCATCGAGGATGTTCGGCTCGTTCCATTTGTGAATGAAAATGGCGAGACGATCTGGTACGGAACCTACACGGCTTATGATGGTCGTCACATCCGATCAAAGATTTTGCAGACGCAGGATTTTCTGACCTTTCACACGCGCACTCTTCACGGGGACGCCGCGCAAAACAAGGGCATGGCGCTGTTCCCACGCAAGATCGACGGCGCGTACGCCATGATTTCGCGTCAGGACGGCGAAAATATATACATCATGTTTTCCGATAATCTGCTGCACTGGGACAAGGCATTCTTACTGGAAGAACCGCGGCAAGCGTGGGAATTCATCCAACTGGGCAACTGCGGCTCCCCCATCGAAACGGAGGATGGATGGCTGCTGCTCAGTCACAGCGTCGGCGCCATGCGCAAATATGTCATCAGCGCCTATCTGCTGGACCGGAAAAATCCGGCAAAAATCATCGGCCGCCTGCCCCGCCCGCTGATCAGTCCTAATGAATCCGAACGGGACGGCTATGTGCCCAATGTTGTCTATTCCTGCGGCGCCATGAAGCATGGCGAAAATCTGGTTATCCCCTATGCCATGTCCGACACGGCGTTCGGTTTTTCTCATGTCAGTATTCCGGCGCTGATGAAACATTTTATCTGATCGCAAAAATATATCATCGTAATGAAACAAATTGCCAATTGAAAAGAGGAGTCAATGTCTGTCTTACGCTATGAAAACAATCCTGTACTCACATCGAAAAATGTCCCTTTCCGGGTCAACAGTATTTTTAACGCATCCGCTTTTAAAATAAAAGACCACTATTTTCTGCTCTGCCGGGTTGAAATGCCGGACGGCCGATCCTCTCTGGTGCTCGCCCGCAGCGCCGACGGTCTCAGCTTTCAGGTCTATGACAAGCCCTGTCTGACCCCCGATATGCATGAGCAATTTTACGACTATGTTGAATGGGGCGTGGAGGACCCGCGGGTGACCTTGATTGACGGCCGCTATTATATTCTCTACACCGGCTATTCAAAACATACGCCGCTGGTGATGATGGCCGAAACGTCGGACTTTGAGACCTTTCACTTGCATGGGCCAATAACTGAACCGAGCAATAAAGATGCAGCCCTGTTTCCTGAAAAGATCAACGGTTTTTACTGGAAAATTGACAGACCATCTGTAAAGGAATCGCGGGGCGAGATGTGGATCAATAAAAGTCCGGATTTAATTCACTGGGGCGGACACCGGTTCTTGATGAGCGGCCGTGAAGGAACCTGGGAAGAGGCAAAAATCGGCCTCTCCAGCCAGCCGGTGAAAACGGCAAAAGGCTGGCTGCTGCTCTATCACGGCGTGCGCATTCTTGGACACGCCCCAATCTACAAGCTGGGCGTTATGCTCCTTGATGCAAACGAACCCTGGCGAGTCCTCGGACGCAGCGCCCATCCCATTCTCGCACCGGAAACATCCTACGAACGCATCGGCGACGTTAACAACGTCGTCTTTTCCACCGGCTGGATCGTCGAGCCCGACGGCGAGGTCAAAATCTATTATTCCGGCGCCGACGTCAATGTCTGTCTGGCAACGACGACGCTGGATTATTTGCTGTCTCTTTGCGAGTAAAGGCAGTGAGATTTTAAATAGTGCAAGAGATTCGTTTAATTAACGAGTCTGATTTTATTCGAGAAACTTGAAACTTTTTGCAAGGTTTTTAGCTTTTTCTGTGGCATTTCAATTCTGTGGCCATATTTTCCAAGTTTCTTGAAAGCGCCAGAGGTTCGCAAAGGCAACGAACCTGATTGTATACGAAAAACTTTAGCGCTCATTGTTTCAGGAGCAAACAATCATTTTGTCCTTAATTATTTTGTCTTTTTTGGGTTCGCAAAATCAAGTTTCTTGAAAGAAATTTATTGAGGCCAGGCGTTATGAAGCGATGTGTTGTAAAATATTTTCTTATGCTCTGTTTTGCCGCCTCTCCGCTGCTCGGCCAGGCGCAGCTTGCGGTCCCACGCATTGAGGACATGCCGAACCAGCCCTCTCCCTATGTGATGCGCAACTGGAAGCAGGTCGCTCTCGGCTACGATTCTCTGGTGTTTGATTTTAACGCCGCAGGGACCTACCTGCCGCTCATCTGGCGCAACACCGCCACGGTGAACTATCCGGAACATGAAAGTTTTGGCCTGGCCACCGTCGTCGGCACGACCAGCCCTGCTTCCGTGGAGGCGATCAACGTGCTGCCGGCGGTCATCGGCGCTTCCCTGGTCGGCATTGACAAGAGCAATCAGAACGGCCGCAACTGGGTGTTGATGTGCGAGGAATTCTTTAACAAAAGAGCGGAAGAAAATATCTATCTCAACCACCCTGTAGCGCAGAGCGGCGTCGACTGGTGGTATGAAACCATGCCCAACGTCTTTTTCTACCAGTTGTACGATCTTTATCCCGCAACTGGTGATTTTGATTATCAATTTAAAACCATTGCAGGACAGTGGCTGAAGGCGCTCAGGGCGATGGGCGGCGGCACAACGCCGTGGAAAGCGCCGCGGATGAATTACCGGGCGTGGTCTTTTTCGCAAATGAAACCGCTGACCTCGGGCGTACCGGAACCGGAAGCGGCCGGCGCCATTGCCTGGCTTCTTTACAATGCATACAGCCAAACAGGGAATGAAGATGAAAGAATTGGCGCGGAATGGGCGATGGAGTTTTTAAACCGGCATCCTTCCAATCCCGCCTACGAGCTGCAACTGCCTTATGGCGTTTACATCGCCGCCCGCATGAACGCCGAGCTGGGCACGAGCTACGATATCGAAAAGATGGTCAACTGGTGCTTTGAGCGCTCGCCGCTGCGAAGCTGGGGCGCCATCCTCGGCGCCTGGGGCGGCTACGATGTGCACGGCCTGATCGGCGAAATATCGGGCAACGATTACGCCTTTTTGCTGAACGGCCTCGAGCAGGCCGGCGCCCTGGTTCCCATGATCCGCTATGACGAGCGATTCGCCCGGGCCATAGGCAAGTGGATGCTCAACCTCGCCAACGCCTCCCGCCTCTTTTATCCCGATTATCTACCGCCGCACAAGCAGGACAGCGATGAGTGGTCGCTGGTTTACGACCCCAATTCCTACATCGGCCACGAGGCCATGCGCAAGGAACAGTACGGCATCAGCCCCTATGCCACCGGCGACGCCATTTCCGGCGGCTGGGGAAAGACCAATCTCGCCCTGTACGCCTCCTCGCATGTGGGCATTTTAGGCGGCATCGTTGACACCACAAACGTGCCCAAAATTCTCAAGCTCGATGTACTGAAAACAGATTTTTTTCGTCAGCGCGCTTTTCCGACTGTGTTGTTGTACAATCCTTATGAGGTTGATCAGGTCGTAGCGCTCGACACGCCGCCGAACATGGCCAACTGCGATGTTTATGAAGCGATATCGAATCAGTTTGTGCATCGCAACGTGTCCGGATCGATTGCCGTGACCCTTGCCGCGGATGAGGCCGTTCTGCTGGTGTTCACCCCGGCCGGCGGAAGCGTCAGTTATCGCTTTGACCGGATGCTGATTGACGGCGTGGTCGTGGATTTTCATAGCGGCGCTTTTTCCGGCAATTATCCGCCGCGCATCAAAAGCCTCGCCGCCTTGCCGGCCATTGTTGACCTCTCGCAAACGGCGTCGCTGTTCTGCGCCGCGGACGATCTGGACAGCGACTCGTTGCGCTTTTCGTGGTACGATTCGCAGGATCGCTTTTTGGGAAAAGGCGCCTCGATCCAGTGGGCGCCGACGGACACCGGAACGGTCGCCTTTACCTGCATTGTGGAGGACAACAGCGGCGGCAGGGACACGAGCAGCGTGGCCGTAACGGTCATTGACAACCGCCCGCCCGTAATTACCCGGATGACGGCGCAGCCCGACATCATCGATCCGGGCGGGACAACGACGCTCGAATGTCAGGCTTACGATGCCGACGCCGACAGCCTGCGCACCTTTTGGCACGCAGAATCCGGCTCGCTGAGCGGCGACGGCCCACAGGTCACCTGGACGGCGCCCGACGTCGTAGGATACTACCAGATTCATTGCCGGGTCGTCGATCAGCGTGGCGCACAAACGCAGGACAACATCGCCGTGGTCGTCGGCCGGCTTGTCGGCGACTATCCCCTGAACGGTGATGCGGTTGACATGAGCGGATTTGACAACCACGGCGTGGTATCGGGAGCGCAGCCGGCGCCGGATCGTTTCGAGGCGCCGGATCGGGCGCTCGCATTTGACGGCGTCGATGATTTTATCGCCATTGCCGGTCGGCCCTCCCTGAACAGTGAAAAAGCAATCGCTATAAATTTTTGGATGAAATGGCAGGGCAACGCAACAAAAGAGGAATATGTTCTATCGCACGGAAGCTGGCAGAATCGCCTGAAAATTTCCATACTGGACAACAAACGGCTGCGCTGGACCGTAAAAACCAATGCCGGCGTCGCAGACCTCGACTCGCAGACCGAATTGTCCCCTGACGTGTGGACCAATATCTGTGTACTTTACGGCGAAAAAGAATTGCACATCTACATCAACGGCGTTGCGGACGCTTCACAAGCATGGACCGGGTTGCTGGCCGTCACCTCTATGGATTTCCTGATCGCTCAAATGCTGCCGGGCGACCAGCAGTATAATTTTAAAGGCATCCTGGATGATGTGAAAATTTACAACCGGCTTTTGTCGGCGCAGGAAATAAAAGAGCTGTACAACAACGCAACTCTTGTCAATGGAAGGCGCAACACGCCGGACGAGGATCCGGTGTTGTTGCGGCCATATCCGAATCCCTTTAACAGCACGGTGGTTATCCCGCTGCAGGGCAAGACGGTGCAAAAGGCGACTGTTCGCATTTATAATGTGAAAGGACAATGTCTGCGATCAATTGACAACTCGCAGGTTTCCTCGCAGCAGGGTGCGATAACCTGGGATGCCCGGGATGACTCGGGCCGTCCGCTGCCGTCAGGATTGTATTTTATCGCTGTTGAACGCGGCCAATCCCTCGTCCGAAGCAAGGTTTTATACATCAAATAGTCGGCGGCGATGAGCTGGCTCCTGCCAATTGAATCAAAATCAGCACCCCCCAAATGCCGGTTCTACTGAAAGTTATACTCTATTCCCGCCCGCGTTTGAAATGTGCGAACGTTATCCTTATAACGAACAGTGCAATCGCCGCCTGACAGCGATTTGATGGTTGCGCTTTTTAACTTGCCGCCGCGCCAGACGGCGTCCACCACAAAATTGCCGCGCGCCTTGAGCCCCCTGAATTCGCCGTCCGGCCAGGCTGTGGGCAGCGCGGGCAGC
>JAJRST010000314.1 GCA_024278645.1 bacterium
ACCGAGTGTTTCAATAAAAAACGATTGTTGAAAAAGTTCGCGGAAATGCGTGGCTGTTGCACAGCAGCCGGAGCTTCCGCGGTCTCCGTCGGCTTCTCGGCGGCGCTTATCGTTGTTTCCTCGGCTGGCGGCGGCGCCGGCGTCTCGGCTTTTTTCTCCTGCTCTATCGGTTCGGCAGGTTTGACGCTTTCGACTTTTGTTTCCTCCACCGGCGGCGGCTTGACCACAGGCGTTGCGACAACCGGCGCGGCGGCTTTTTTTTCAACGGGCTTTGAGGCGACGGCAACTCCCAGGTCTTGCGGTCTGATTTTCATATAGCCGAGCCGTTGCCCTTTTAAAAAAACGACTTTGTGCACCACCGCCGGGTAGCCCGGGGCGATAGCGGCGACATAGATTTCCGAGATCGACTTTTGCTTCGGCATGATGGTCAACTGGTAGTCCTTTTTGGCGGTGACCAGCGCCTCGGAGATGACCGCCTCGTCAGCGTAAAAAGTGAATTGCTTGCTGGTGCGATTTTCGACAATGACGGTGTACTCGGCGCTTGTCGGCGGGATGATGTAAAGCGTGTCGGCCCCGGCGACGTCGGCCGGGATGACTCGCGGCGAATAAATGAACTGATCGTCTTTTTCCGGGATGATGATGACAAAATCATTGGCGGCGGGGTTAAAAGTGTACAAGCCGGCGGCGTTTGGTCTCAGCACTGTTTGCGGACGCGACGCCAGCCGCACCGTCAAATGGTCGGGGATGCTGCCGATCTCTGTAATAATTCGACCGGATTTGGCCGTTGCTGCGATAGTGCAAAAGAGCAGTAAAATAATGAAATGAATAAATTTATTGTTTTTCATGGTTTTTCAGCTTATTTATTGGTCAGCGAATCTATTTCACCACTCACCATGTCAAGCCACGGCTCGTCGGCCAGCCACTCCCAGGTCCAGCGATTTCCAATGACCTCTTGCATCATGTTAAAAAGCGATAATTGCTGATCCGTGGTCGGCCAGTTCTGTTCGGAGCACTGGTGCCGCTGGGCTTTTAACGCCAGCGAGCGTCTGATGATGGCGCGTAAAATTTCCTTGTCGCGGATGTTGAGCGTCGCCTCGCCCAAACGATTGGCGTCGCCCGACCAGAAGGTCATCAGGCGCTTGTATAATTCCATGCAGGTCAACGGCTCGATCTCCGACAGAAATGCCTCCAGATTGACGGTTGACGGTTCGACCACCCGCACATTGGCGTTTCTGACGACCCGGCTGTCGAAATAGGCGAGGGCGTCGACCTGGGGCGCCAGGGCGCTGCAAAAATCGGCAAATCGTTGGACGGCGACATCATGGACAATGCCCGTTTCGATAAAGTCCTGATAGATAAAGAGATATTTTTCGATGATATCGACTAGCGACGCCTGGTCGGTGATGTATAGAAATTTGTCGTCATTTGCATCCGCATTGCAGTTTCGCACCAGGATGGGTTCAAATTCCACGCCCCCCAAAGAGGCGAAGGAGAGAACGAAATCGGCAAAAACATCGTTCTTTTCGCTAAAAGTTGCCGGCAAGAGGAAAACCGTGCACCGGGTCGCATCCTTGATCGCTTCGGCAAAAGCGTAGCGTTGGTTTTTGAGACGATCGGAATACCAGGAAAAGGCGTTGAAGGTTGGCGCTTCAAAGACATAGTCTTCGCGCAGTGTTTGCAGTTTTTCAGGCGTGAGAATGTTGACATGCCGTGTCAAACCGGCCAGTTCTTCCATGGTGCGTCCGACAAAGTCGCCAAGCTGCCGCTCGTCGCCGCCGTTTCGGGCTGTCGGATAGGAAAGCAATAGCTGCGGCGCTTTTGCGTAGGCGCTGAAGACCAGGTGCGGTTTCGGCGATTCCGGCGCCATAACGTTGTAAAACAATATTTTGGTTTTGATAAACTCGCGGTCGGTAATGATTTTATGAAATGAAAAATCAATTTCGTCGCCGCGTACCTTTCCCTTGCGCAATGACTTTGTCAGATGGATGTTTTTTATAAAGGATTTTTCCCGATGAAACAGCGCCGAATCCACAAGGCTCGCCGTGTTTTCGATGCCGAGGATGTGAACCCCTTTTTTCTTGAATTTGACGGTCAGGCCGTTATGGCGCACTTTTTTGGGCAGCGGTTTGCGGCTGTCGTCGAGGTAGACGTTGATTTTGGCCAGTTCGGTGGGTGACAGGGACTTCCCGGATGTGATGTGCTGCACCGAGATCAGCAGTTCCGGCGGTGAAAATGCTTGTTGCACGATTTGAAAAGCAACTGTGGCCAGAATGAACGCCGCAACCGGAAGAATGACGGCTTTGAAAAACAGGTTCAAAAACACACGAAGAGGCCCTTTGTCCTCTTCTCTCAGGTAAACCTTGTTCTGAGATTCCAAGTTGATCTCATATTTCGGTTTTACAAATCTGCGTTCGCGTCGCCCCAAAAACGAATCCTCCCACCTAATGGTTGGAATGATTGATAAAATTCAATTTATAGTTAAAAGAACATGGTAAAATGTCGGCATATTCCCCGTGAGGTTGTGCCGCCCCGCGGCTCAACGGGCGGCAATTCCCAATCAAACCCGGGTTATGATGTCAACTCTTGATATAAATTGATCAAAAAAGCCCTGTTGTCGCCGGCCACGTAGCGCACCTCGCCGCCCATGCGGTAAAAGCTTTTCAGAAAACGGAAATAGTAATCCGGCGATTCCTTGGGCGGCTCGCCCTGCGACCAGTCCCAGGTCGATTCCTGCAGGTCATTGACAATTAAAAAGTGATCGTGAGTGATCGGTTCGCCGTTTTGCAGTTTCAGGTTGTTGGCAAAGGAGATGGATTTTTCAAACACCTGCGGCGCCATGATCGCCGAACCGACGGAGAGAAAAACGCCGTGCGTCAAATTGTGCACCGAATGGACCATGATCTTGAAATCCGTATGCGCGCCGCGGCCAAGAGCGGCTCCATTGGCAAAGGGGTTGTTGTAAATGATGTCATAGCCGATGCCCGGATGAATCGTCGCCGGGACGTTCAGTCGATAAGCGGCGCCGAACACGGAATACTTTTTCGTCGGATGCTGTATGTGCCATTCGCCGGCGGAGAGGTTGAATTTGCGAATGGTGCGCAGCAGCTCCGCTTTGGCGCTCATCAAGTCGTCGCCGTCCGGCAAGGCGTCGCGGATATCCTCGGCCAATGACGCCGGCTGCGGAATGACCAGCTCTTCTTCTTCGATGAGCGCGCCAAGCGATTCACCGTAGCCCATGCCCCTGGTGGCGCCGACCTGGATGGCGAGGTTTATATATTTGCCGGTCTCTTCCCAGGTTCCGAACTGTCCCTTGGGCACGTTGGCGCGCACATCTTCTTCCGAACGGCCGAGCCAGGAAAACTCCCAGTCATGAATGCCGCAGGCGCCGTTGCCGGCGATGTGAGTGATCCAGCCCTCTTCCATCAAGCGAATGACCACCGGCGCCAGACCGTTTTTTATCAGATGCGCGCCAAAGGCCAGGATGACAGAGGCCTTGTTTTCACGCGCGTGGCGAATGCGCTGTGCGCTCTCCTTGATTTTTTCTTCCATGCCGCCGCAGTCCATGGGAGCATCGGGATCGACGGCGATCTCTTTTATTTTACTTTTACTTTTTCTTTCAGCCACCGGAAAGACTTTGATCTGTTCCGGTTCAATTTTGGGGAATGGCATATGCGACTTCCTTGTTTTTTATGAGTTGCAAAGTTAGCGATTTTTAAGATTCATTCAAAAACAATTTTAGCGTCATTCATTCCATATCGCGAAAAATTGTTATATGTTTGTCGGCAAAAATTATTACATTCTGCTGATTTAATTCATTTTTGTATTTAGAGACGTTTCAATGAAATGGGCTGCTTGAAAATGAAAAAAATATTCTATCTTTTCTGCCTGTCCTTTGCGGCAACCCTGGCCTCCTTTTCCGCGACTTTTGTGGTCAGAAACACGAATGACGCCGGCGACGACTCGTTTCGCGCAGCGCTGCAAGCGGCGAACGCCAACCCCGGCGCCGATGTCATTGAATTTGCCATTCTCCCCACCGATCCCAATTATGATCACACGGAAGGATACTGGACAATCGAAGTGCAATCCACTCTGCCGACGGTGACCGACGACAGTTTGACCATTGACGGTTTTTCGCAGCACGTCATGAATCCCGAGGCGCCGCCGGATATGCCGCTGGTTGTTATCACCGGCTATGGCATGACCCAGGAAAGCCACGGCCTGTTGTTTTGGGGCGCCTACAATTCCATCAACAGCGTGTGCATCGGCGGCTTTCGCGGCCCGGCTATCTGGATAAAGGGACAGTATGCGCATGACAACTCGATTGAGGGATGTTTCCTCGGCGTCTACCCGGACGGCGTTACGGGCATGTATGATCCCGATAACCCGCAGATGGGCGTCGATTCCAGCAGGGGGGTGTTTGTTTCAAACGGCGCTTACAATAACACCATCGGCGGCACGCAAGATTACATGCGCAACATTATATGCAACATGTACGCCGAGGCCATTCTCATCGAGGAATCCGACGGCAATGTGGTTCAGGGCAATTATATCGGCGTGGCCAAGGACGGCGTGACGCCGCTTGGAAACGGCTGGATCGATGTGCCGCGTTACAATATTGAAGAACGCAAGCTGATGCGCTACCCCGGCGTGCACCTGGCGACCGGGAGTTCGTCCAACAGAATCGGCGGGTTCTCCGCCGGCGAACGCAATGTGATATGCGCCAGCGGGCGGGCGGGCATTCGCATCGAGGGGGACGGTACCGAGTCTAATATTATTGCGGGCAATTATCTCGGCGTCGGCGCCGACGGCCGGGCGCATAATAATCTCGGCAACGCCGAGGCCGGCCTGAAAATCCAGCGCGGCGCCCGCTACAATACTATCGGCGGCGAGGAAGAGGGCGCCGCCAACGTCATCGCCGGCAACGGCTCCAGCGGACTGCAAATTCGCGAGGATGTCAGTTACAACACCATCGCCGGCAACCTCATCGGCGTTGCCGGGGATGGCGCCACGCTGGCCCCCAATGCGCACAACGGCATCTACATTTTCGGGCAATCGGATAAAGGGTTTCCGCAACATAATGAAATCGGGCCGGGCAATGTCATCATCGCCAACGGCGCGGAAGACGCCGATCAATCCTACGGCTACACCTGGGCGGCGGTGCGCATGGACAGCGCCGGCACGGCGTTCAACTCGGTGTTCGGCAACTGGCTGGGCACGAACAAGACGGGCGATCTCGGCAGCGAGTTCAATTCCGGCGTCATCCTCGGCGGCGGCGCGCATGACAACGTCATCGGCCCGGAAAACACCATCGCCAACAACAAAAAATACGGCGTCTGGATTCGCCAGGGGGGAACGATCCAAAATAAAATTACCGCCAATTCCTACGCCAACAACGAGAGGCTGCATATATTTTTGAGCGACGGCGGCAACACCATGCTGGAAGCGCCGAAGAACCTGTTCGTCGATGCGAACAGCGTCTTCGGAAACTGCGTGCCGCTGGGCAAGGTGGAGCTGTATATCGATGACGGTCAGACATTCGTCGATTCCGTTTTCGCCGACGCCAACGGCGATTTTATCTGGAACGGCCAAACCAATGACGCCGTTTTCCTGGCCACGGTTACGGATCCGGCGGGCAACAGCAGCGAGTTTTCCGCCTCCGTAGGGGTGCCGGTGGAGCTTTCCGCTTTCCGGGCGCGTCCCGCAACGGGCGGCGTACTGCTCACCTGGAGGACGGAGACGGAGACCAACAACCTGGGCTTTTATCTGCAACGGGGGCCGGATTTTCGCGACATCGTTTTTATCCCCGGCCACGGGACGACGGCGAGTCCGAACGACTATTCGTATTTCGATAAAGCGGCCGGCGACGAGGCCTCTTACCGTCTGCGCCAGGTCGACTTTGACGGCGCGACGAGCTTTTCCGAGATTGTCGCCGTGAGCATGAGCGCGCCGCAACAAACGGCGCTGCATCCGCCGTATCCCAATCCTTTTAACGGCGAAACGGCGATGCTGTTGAACCTGGTCGAGGGCGCCGAGGTTGTCGTCGAGGTGTTTAATATTCGCGGCGAAAAAATCGCCGATCTCCACCGTGGCAGGCTGGAGTCGGGATCGCATCGCCTGGTGTGGAACGGCGCCTCCGTGTCCGGGGAATCGTCGCCGAGCGGACTTTACCTCATCCGTGCAAGCATCGACGGAACGAAGGTGATGCAGCAAAAGGCAATGTATGTGCGCTAGCTTTTTTGACAAAATGTCAACTGTTCGGCATTGAAGGCGTCGGGTGGCAAAACAATTTTGGGCGCTATGTTTAAAAAAATATTAGTGCAGAAAACGTCTTTAAAAAGTTTGATAATGTCGTAAGGGGTTTGCTGCTCTTGCTTTCGAATCTTGTGGTTTTGCCCGTAATAGTTTTGCCTCAAAAAATTCATCGGCCATGCTATTCGAGGCTTGATTAGCATTGCTTTCTTGTCGATAATTTCATATTTTCCCGCTTCTCATTTGCTTGCTATGTGTCCTTTCTGATAATTCAAATTCGCAACGACTCCGGCGTCATGGTGATAAAAACGATCGATATTTCCGTCTTTTTTGCAATCTTGCCGTTATTGGGTCGATTTGTTTTATCCGTTCGGCGCAGAATTCGGGTTAACTGTTTTATACGGACATTTGA
The DNA here is from genome assembly GCA_024278645.1 of bacterium. Lineage (GTDB taxonomy): Bacteria > Zhuqueibacterota > Zhuqueibacteria > Residuimicrobiales > Krinioviventaceae > JAJRST01. Next base: position 6,662 of record JAJRST010000314.1, read on the forward strand.
TATGCAGACTGGTATAAGGAGAATAAATGTCTGAAGACGCTAAAAAATCCCAACAGCCTGTGCAAAAGTTTGGCACATTTCTGGGCGTTTATACACCAAGCGTGCTGACGATCCTCGGGCTGATCATGTATTTGCGCTTCGGCTGGGTTGTCGGCAACCTCGGTTTACCGATCACTGTTTTAATCGTGTTGATCTCCAGCTCCATCACCTTCATCACCGGGTTGAGCGCCTCCGCCGTGGCCACAAATATGCGCGTCGGCGTCGGCGGCGAGTATTATATTATTTCCCGCAGCCTGGGATTGGAACTCGGCGGCGCCATCGGCATCCCGCTGTTTCTGTGCCGCACGTTGAGCATCACTTTTTACAGCTTTGGACTGGCCGAGTCGATTGTGACCTTTTTCCCCCGCGCCTGGGGGCCGGTGACGCCGGCGACCATCCAACTGGTCGCGGCGGTCATCATCGTCATCATTACCGCTGTGTCGGGCAAGAGCGCCGCAGTGGCGCTCAAATTACAGATACCGATTATGATCGCCGTGGGCTTGTCGGTCGTTGCGTTGATCATCGGCGTGTTTTCCGACGGATTTCATGCCCCGGAACTGACGGCAACCTACCGTACCGCGCCGCAAGGCTTTTGGTATGTTTTTGCCGTGTTCTTTCCGGCGGTCACCGGTTTCACCGCCGGCATTGGCATGAGCGGCGACTTGAGGGACCCGCAGCGCTCCATTCCGCGAGGTACGCTGTTGGCCGTGTTGACGGGCAGCGTTACTTATCTTCTCATTTTGGTTCTGTTGGCGGTCACCGCTCGCGTCAGTTATGAGGAGCTGGCGCAGCCGGGCATTATATGGCTCAAGGTGGCCTTTCTCGGCGCCTGGTTGGTCTATCCCGGCTTGTGGGGCGCCATCCTCTCTTCGGCCTTTGGCAGCGCGCTCGGCGGTCCCAGGGTGCTGCAAGCGTTGGCCAGCGACAGGCTGGCGCCCCGATTTCTGGCGCGCCTGTCAAAAACGGGACAGCCCACCATCGCCACGTGGATCAGCGGCGCCATCGCCCTGGCGGCGGTGTCCCTGGGCGAGCTTAACGCCGTCGCCCAGTTTGTCACCATTCTGTTCCTCACTCTTTATGTGACCATCAACCTCAGCGCCGCACTGGAAAAGCTGGCCGGCGACCCCTCCTTTCG
>JAJRST010000315.1 GCA_024278645.1 bacterium
GACATGCTGACCAGAGAGTCGCCCGATTCGCCCATGGCCCTGGAATCCCATTTTCGCATCGGCGAATACTATTTCGACAAGCGTCAGTTCGACCGGGCCATTGAACATTACAAGCTGTTGCTCAACCATTGGGACAACCCGTTTTTCGACATGGCGCTTTACAAACTCGGCTGGTCGCATTACAATCTGCAAAACTATAGCGACGCCATCAGCAGCTTTCTGGTGCTCATCGAAGACATCACTCTTGTCGACAGCCTGAACACCCGGCAGGGAACGGCCGCGAAAATGGACCTGCGCACCGAATCCATTCACTACATCGCCAGCTCGTTCACCGAATATGGCGGGCCAAAGCTGGCGATGGAGTTCCTCGAGCCGATCAAGGATAAAGAATACGTCCCCTTGATTTTGATGAAAATGGCCGAGCTGTATGAAAACCGCAACGATTATGCGCAGGCCATCGCTTCCTACCGTATGCTGCTGCGCCTCTACCCGTTTCACAAGAAAACGCCGCAGTTTTTTGCCAACATCGTTGAAAATTACCGGGCGGCAAAAGATGAGCAGGCGGCCAATCGCACGCGCGAGGAGATCATCGCCTATTTTCGGCCGGGCAGCGCCTGGCAGCAACATTACCCGGAAGGCGACCTGCACCGGGCCGGGCTGCAAAGCGCCAAGGCCAATCTTGTCTACCTGGGCACGCTTTACCAGGGCCAGGCGCAGGCGGCGGATTCGACGGCACTCTATGAACGGGCCATTGAAAAATATCTCGACTATATCAAGACGTTTCCCCGGGAGGAAAACACCAGCGAAATCCATTACTACCTGGCCGAGTGCTATTACAACATCGGCGATTACGCGCAAGCCGCCGCCGCCTACAATGACGTGGCCACGCTCTACCCCGAATCCACTTACCGCGAAAAGGCGGCGTTCAACCGAATATTCAGCTACGTGCAGTTGCGGGGATCGTCAACGACCGCTGTGGCGGACACGGTGTTTCTGCGCACATTCGTCATCACCGGCGATTCGATAGCCATGCCCGTGGACTCGCCCATTGCCGGCGATATTCTCACCTCGTGCAATGATTTTTGTCTGCAATTTCCAAAGAGCCAATGGATCGATCAGGTATATATGAAGTACGGCGAGATTTTGAACGAGCTGGGCGAATATGTCTACGCCGCGGCCGCTTACAAGCGCGTTTATGAAATGCAGCCGCCGAGTCAGTATCAAGCGGCGGCCGCCATAAACATCGGTCAAAGCCTGTTCGATGGCGGCTATTTTGACAAGGCCGACGAATGGTTCGAGGCCGTGGCGACGACCTTTGCCGATTCGTCGCAGTTGACGCGCAAGGCGAGAAAAATGGCGGCGTCGTCCAAATTCAAAATCGCCGAAAACTTGAGCAAGGAAGAAAAGCCGGTGCAGGCGGCGAAGGTGCTGCTGTCCATCGCCTCGTCGCCGAACGACGCCGCCTTTCAGGAGCGGGCGTTGTTCGAAGCGGCGGTGCAATTCCAGGCGGCGGACAGCCTGCTCGACGCGGCGCGAACATTCGAACGTCTGGCGCAATCGCATCCGGCATCGGAGTTGCTGGACAAGGCGCTGTACCAGGCGGGCGTCATTCGCGAAACCCTGCAGGACTGGCCGCTGGCCGCGCATGACTATCTTTTGCTTGTCGAGCTGCGTCCGTCATCGCCGCTGCTTCGGCAGGCGTTGAAAAACGCGGCGCAATGCTATGTCAACGCCGAATCCTGGATCGCCGCCAAAAACACATTTTTGCGATATACGGAACTGTTCCCGGACGACTATGACGACGTCGTCGAATTCACCTGCAAAAGCGGCGAAATGGCTTTGAAAGCGGGACAAAAAGATGAGGCGCGCGAACATTTTCTCCTGACGCTGCAAAAATACCGGCAGTTTAACCGGGACGGTCATCCGGTGGACGCCTATTTTGCCGCTCAGGCGCAATTCATGATCGGCGAGATTCAGTTCGAGGACTATCGACAAATCGACCTCGTGCCGCCGCTGCAAAAGAATTTAAAACGCAAGGTGGCCGAATTCAAAAAAGTGGTGAAAGCCTATACGGAGGCCATCAAATACCAGATCGCCGACTGGTCGACGGCTGCCTCCTATCGCATCGGCATGAGTTTTGAAGAGTTTGTGCGCGCTTTTGTCGAATCGCCGATTCCGGCGGACCTCGGCGAGGAACAGAAGGCGCTGTACAAGGAAAAGCTGGCGGAACGCGCCACGCCCTACAAGGAAAAGGCGCTGCAGACGTACCAGAAAAACATCGAACAGGCCGAAGCCAACGGCATAGACAACAGTTGGGTGCGCATGAGCCGCGAGCGCGCGCGGGCGCTTTCCGCCGAGCTCGCCGGCAAGGCGCCCACATTAAGCACGACGGAGGAATCATGAGGGTTTCACACTTGAGCGGCGTCATCCTTCTCATTCTTTTCCAGGCTCTGTTTTTCCCGGCGAACGCGCCGGCGCAAGAGGCGTCGAATGCCCCGGACAAAAAGACCGCCGCCGAAAAGCCGGACATCAACAAAAGCGACGTCAAACTGTTCATCGACAAAATTGAAGTGCAAGGCCGTCTGGAAAAGCCGCAGGTCATGCTGTTTTTGCCCGGGCAGACGCCGGAAATCGACGACATCCAGATAGAACGTTCGTTTATGAAAAATATTTTTCGCCCCGTGGAAAAGAGAATCACCGTGGAGACGAAATACCGGGCGGAATATTCGAAAAAGCAGAAAAGCGTCATCGAGTGGTGAAAGGAAGGTCGGAAGGTCGGAA
>JAJRST010000316.1 GCA_024278645.1 bacterium
CCTTTTGGCGGCAATGCTGCCGTGGGCGAAGTTGGCGGAGGTTTATGCGCGCCGTCTCGGTAAAGCAAAATGGCGGCCGGCGCTGTCTTCGCGAGTAGCCATTGGCGCGCTGATTATCAAACACAAGCTGCGTCTGCCTGATGAAGAGGTGATCCCGGCGATTCAGGAAAATCCTTACCTGCAATACTTTTTGGGCCACAGCGAAGCCCCAATCTTCAGCCAATGATTCGAGCAGTGACGAGAAACACTCCGGCTTGTTGATTGTCGACGGAATATACGGAACGCGCGACAACCGGGTGGCTTAAAGAGATGGGCGTTCGTTTTTCCGGCAAGCCGCTCGGACGTCCCGCGAAAGAGACGCCCGAGAACGAAGAACGGCGCAAGGCCGATCGAAAAAGACGAGCGAAAGAATTCGGCATCCGGAATCATATCGAAGGCAAGTTCGGCGAGGGCAAGCGCGCCTTTGATCTTGGCCTGGTAAAGGCCAAACTGCCTGAAACAAGCGAATCATGGATTGCGGCGGTCTTTTTCATTATGAATATAGCCCGCCAGCTGCGGCACTATTTTTTTGCGCCTTTATTTTCCGAGTTCAAAACGCGGCTTCGGCTGTTTTTGTTTGCCAAAGAACATTATTGGGCTTTTCAAGCCCGTGCTGTGTAAAAAATACGACTTTTTCAGGAAGCCCTAAGATAAGTATCTTTGAGGCGAATGAATTTTCCAGGTTAATGCTCATCTCCCTCATTGTGTCTCTTTTCGCGCTATATGCCTTTTTTAAAATACTCCACCTTGCCATCCGCCAAATCGGCCACTTTTTCAATCAACTCGTTTCGTTTCTCCTCGGACATGCCCGTAAAAGTTTTCGCCAATTCGATTTTTTCCTTGATGAGCGTGGGGTTGTCGGCGCCGGTGATCAGCACGCTGACCGGCAGCGACCAGACAAAATGCAGGGCTTCGCGAATGCTGAGGCGATTTGGAATCAACGGGTCGTCCGTCTCCCAAAGAACCTTGTCAAGACGACGTTTGACGGAGAAAAAACGTCCGTCGGCCAGCGTCTTCATGGCCAGCAGTCCGATCTTTCTCTCCTGTAAAACGGGAATCACCTTTTTGATGAAACTGTGATAATTGGAGTCCAGCACATTCACCGGCATCTGGCAGGCGTCAAAGACGTCCATGTCTTTCGTCTGTTGCAACATGCGCAAATGCGCCTCCGGGTTGCTGTGCCCGGTAAAACCGATGTAACGCACCTTGCCCGATTCCTTGGCTTTGAGAAAAACGTCCAGCACGCCGTTGGCGAGGCGGTCGTCCACATCCCGCGGGTTTTTCAGCGAATGGATTTGCCACAGGTCGAGATAATCGGTCTTCATTCGCCTGAGCGAATCCTCCAGGTGCTGCTGCACCGTTGCGGCGTCCTTGCCGGTGGTTTTGGTCATGATGAAAACCTGCTGCCGGTATCTAGGCGTCAGGAATTTTCCGTAGCGCTCCTCGCTGATGTGAGGACCATAAGATTCGGCGGTGTCAAAAAAGCGCACGCCGCCCTCCAGGGCGGCCTCGATGGTCGCCTGCCCTTCCCTTTCCGGAGTCCAGCCGATATGGTAGCCGCCAAGGCCGAGCATGGTGACGCGCTCGCCCGTGTTTCCCAGCAGGCGCTGCGGCAAGATATCCCCCAACTGGTCGCGCACCTGCTTTTTTTCGCCGGTGCAGCCGACCATGAGGGCCGATGTCGCTATGGAGAGATTTCTGATAAATTCTCTTCTTTTCATGGCACGTCCTCCTTTTTCAGGTGAAAATTAGTCGATCCAGTTAAAATGAATATCTGCGCCGCGATCCCGGGGGATGAACTCCATCTCAAATCTGTTTCCGGCTCGCGGCGTCCACACTAGCGACCAATTGTCGCATACGCCGGCGCGGCAGACGAACTTGTTTTCATGATTGATTTCAAGACCGAAGCAGAGCAGGTCGCCTTGCCGGCCGCTCAGGTCGACGACTGTTTTTTCCGTATCTTGACTCGGCCATCGCATCACCGAAATATTCGGCGCCACATCCTCGGCATCGAACAAGCCGGAGACCAGCACGCCGGACAACTTTTGCAAAACATGAGAGGAAACGACCTCATCGGTGAAATCAGTTGAGTTTAGAACGGTCATCTGAAGCGATGCTTGATTCGGCAGAATGTGCCGTGGAACGAATTGTAACTGATCAAGAACGTGGATATCCTCGTCGAATAAAAGTTGGCCGAAAAATTCGTGTACAAGAACGTTTACCTCTTCCTGCGGCTCAAAATCACGGATGTCGGCATGGACGACCTCGATGTTTTTGTTTGTTCGCAAGCGTTGTTTGGCGATGTCAAAGAGATGCTCATTGGCCTCGACGGCGTAAACCTTTTTAGCGCCAAGTGCGGCCATACGCTCGGCCATGAGTCCAAAGCCGCAGCCCGCTTCCACGCATACCTGCCCGCGTATCAGATGCCGGGAATCATCCAACAGTTTGAAATACTCTTTGGTTCTGTTTTCATCGTCGTATATGCTGATAAAGGCGAGAAGGTCGTCGACTTTTTCAAACTGCTCTTCCGGCAGTTCGTTCATGATATCCATAATACGCTCCGGTTAAAGCAAATAAAAATCATGTGCTTTGCATGATGATACGGCGTTTCATTTTCAAAAAACGAATATAGCTGACCACCGCGATGACCAGTGAAACCGGAAGCAGGGATACGCCCAGAATCTTTAGTATCAATATATTCGGATAAAGCTTGATGAGAGAAACGCCGCTGGCGAGCAACATGAGCGACGTACGCAGGTAGGCCATGAGCGTGCGTTCGTTCGCCATGTGCGTTCGGTCGACGGCTAAACTGTCTCGCAAAATCAGACTTTTTATCTGAAAGTCATCCATGATGCTGCTCCTGACTTAATCGAGATAGTATTGGATCGTGGTCACCACCCGCACCTTTTTTCGTTCGGGCGAATTGCGGTCGCGGTCGGTAATGGTAAAAAGGCCTTGCGAGGAGTTGCGGATTTTGCCGACTTTGCTGCCGGAATCCTGGGCAAATTTTTCCACCGCTTTGCGGGCGTTTTTGGTCGCCTCTTCAATCATGGCCGGCTTTATCTCGTTGAGCGCGGTAAACAGAAACTCGGTCGGATTTTGCCAGGAATCCTCGGCCAGCACCACGCCCTTGCCGACCAGCTCGCCGCTCTTTTCCATTGTCTTTTTCACGAGCTGAACGTCTGTCGAGCGGGCGGTGACCACCGTCTCGGCGATGTAACGGAAGCGAACCGTCCTGTTTGAATAATTGTCGGCCTCGACATCGCGGATACGCGGCGCGGCGTAGGACAATTCATCCTCTTTAAATCCGGCGTTCAATAAAAAGTCGGCGATTATCGTTCGCTGCTGTTCGATGCGTTTTTGCAGGGCGTTCAGATCGTTATCGGTGACGCGAAACGTGATCGGCCAGATAGCCAGGTCGGCGTCCACTTCATGTTCCGCCAGCCCCTTGACGGTGACGAAACGATCCGCGGTTTTGGCTTTGTAAAACGACACGCCGATGCTCAGTCCGCCGAGAAACAGGCCGACGGCAATAAAGGAGCCGAGGATGGCCGCGCTTTTTGTGCTTTCCATAAAGACATCCTTTCAGCAACACAACTCTGTTCAAAACTATTTTAAGAGCAACATCCGCCGGATTCTTTCCTCGCCTGCGGCGCGCAAACGGTACCAGTAGAAACCGCTTGAATAGCTCCAGGCGTCAAAGATCACGGTATGCATCCCCGCCGCTTGCACGGAATCCACCAGCGTGCGAATTCTCCGGCCTTGAGAATCAAAAATATCCAGCAGCACGTTGCAGCGTTTCGGTATGGCGTAAGAGATGAGCGTGCTGGAATTGAAAGGGTTTGGGTAATTCTGCAGCAGTCTGAATTCGGTCGGCCTGGCGTTTCCTTGTTGTACGCCTGTGCCGCTTTTTTGATAGACTCTGACATAATCAACAACCAGTTCCTGTGGGAAAACGGTCGTCTCGTCCGGGTAGCCGGGCCAGTTGCCGCCCACCGCCAGATTAAAAATCAGGTGGAAGCGTTGGTCGAACGGCGCCGGAAATTCGCCGCCGGTGGACCACCAGTCCCCTTCGCCCTGCGTTTGATACAGCTCGCCGTCCACATACCAACGAATTTCGCCTTCCTGCCATTCCAGGGTAAAGTCATGAAACTCGCTGTGGAAATCGCCTTCATTCAGTGTAAATGCCTTGCCCTTGTATTTATTGTTCGGCCACGATCCGCCAAAGTGCAAGGTGCCGTGAACGACGTTGGGCTCCTGGCCCAGATATTCGACAATATCAATTTCGCCGCTGGCCGCCCAGCCGCCGTAGACGTTGTCCGTGGGCAGCATCCACAGCGCCGGCCATAAACCCTGGCCAACGGGCATTTTGGCGCGGATGTCAATGCGACCGTACTTCCAGTCGCCCTTGTCTTTTGTGCGAATCCGGGCCGACGTATAGTTCTTGCCGCCGGCCTTTTCCTTTTTCGCCGTGATGATCAAAAGGCCGTCGCGGACGGCGACATTTTCTTCCTTGTAATACTGCGATTCATTATTGCCCCAGCCGGACGGCAGCCCGACCTCGGCGCCGTCCCCCCGTTGGTAGGA
>JAJRST010000317.1 GCA_024278645.1 bacterium
GCTTGTGCCCACAGGATTCGCGAATGCTTTGGAAGCTGTAGTCAATTATATTTGGAAAGAAATCATCCTGACCAATTTGGGAGAAGAGGGCAAGGCATACGCACCCTATTTACTGACCGCCTTTTTCTTTATTCTGATCAGCAACCTTTTAGGCCTTATCCCGTTTGGCGCTACGGCCACGGGAAATATCGCCGTAACCTCGGCGCTGGCCTTGTTGACGTTAATCGTCGGCCAGTATGCCGGCATCAAAAAATTCGGTTTTTTCAAATTTTACAAACATCTGATACCGCCAAACCTTCCGGTTTTTATTATTCCCATTATGATACCGGTGGAGATTATCAGCTTGATTGCCAAACACGTCGCTTTGGCCATTCGTCTTTTCGCCAATATGATCTCCGGACACATCACAATGCTTGCCATTCTCAGCCTTATTTTTATCTTTAAAAGTTGGCTCATTGTGCCTTTTCCACTGCTGCTCATACTCTTTGTGGATATTTTGGAGGTTCTGATCGCCCTTATTCAGGCCTATGTCTTTGTCATGTTGTCAGCCGTTTTTATAGGAATGTCGATTGCAGAGGAACATTAACAAGCGAACGTACTAAACATATTTTATCAGGAGGTAAAATGGAAGCTCAGGCATTAGCGTACTTAGGCGCCGGTTTAGGCGTGGCAGGCGTAACTTTTGGCGCCGGATACGGCATCAGCAAATTAGCCACTTCGGCAATGCAGGGCATTGCCAGACAGCCGGAGGTTTCTTCGGAAATTCGCGGCGCCATGATTATCACGGCCGCAATGATCGAAGGCGTCGCCCTGTTGTCGGCCGTCGTATGTTTTTTATTGAGCATCAAGTAAAAAGAAAAGGTCGATAAAATATGGACCTCATGACGCCGGAAAGCGGCACCATAGTTTGGACTACGATAACTTTTGTCGCTCTTGTATTTGCGCTGTATAAAATTGCCTGGAAGCCAATTCTTTCCATGCTCGAGGAGCGGGAACAAAAAATACGAGAATCTCTGCAAGCCGCCGACAAGGCGCGCGCCGAAGCCGAACAGAGTTCGGAGGAGCGGTTAAGGATTGTGCGGGAAGCAAAAAACGAGGCGCAAAAGCTTCTTGCAGAAGCGCGTCGTTCGGCGGAAAAAATGAGCGACGACATGATGCGCAAGGCGCAAGGCGAAGCGGAACTTTTACTCGCTCGAGCAAAAAGTGAGATAGAAGCCAGCCGGGATAATGTACTTCAACAAATGCGCGACCTCGCCGTTGAGCTTTCCATGGCGGCCACTGAAAAGCTGATTCGAAAAGACCTGTCCAGGGAAGAACATCAAAGGATTATTCAGGAATCGATGGAAAAGATGGAAAAACTTTATTAATGAGCAGCACGGCGGCAAAACGATACGCGAAAGCACTTTTTGAAATCGCAGACGAAAAAGACCTCGTCGAGAAAATTTCCGACGATTTACAGGCCTTTTCTTCAATGCTAAAGCAGCAGGAATTGCTGCGCTCATTATTCTTTTCTGTTGATGTGCAGGCACCCACAAAGCAGCATCTGCTGCAAGAGCTGCTGGCCAGGAAGACGCCGCCCTTTTTCCTCAATTTTCTCAAAGTGCTGGTGCAAAAGCTACGTGAATCTCTTTTTCAGCAAATCATCAAAGAATATCACTCTCTTTATGACAAAAAACTGAATCGCGTTAGCGCCACAGTTGTAACGGCCATTCCATTGAAAGAGACGACAAAGTCGCACATTATTTCCATATTATCCGACGCCTTTAAAGCGACCGTCTTGTTGGAATCCAGAATCGATGCGGATATACTTGGCGGTTTTGTGTTATATATGGAAGGCAATATTCTCGATGCCAGTTTGCGTCGAAAGCTTGAGGAACTGAAAATGCAGTTGCACCGCTCGGACGCTGCTTGAATATCTTCCAGTCTGTGACGGCGCACATATAGCAATAAGGGATGCAAATGGAGATTAAACCGGAAGAAATTACTTTTGTTCTCAAAAACAAAATAGAAAATTTTGAGCATGAAACCGAGGTTGAAGAGATTGGCTATGTCCTGCAAGTCGGCGACGGCATAGCCCGCGTCTACGGCCTTAAAAACATCATGTCCATGGAGCTGGTCGAGTTTCCCAATGACGTTTTTGGCATGGCGTTGAACCTTGAAGAAGACAACGTAGGCTGTGTGCTCTTTGGCGAGGACAGAAAGATAAAAGAGGGAGACATTGCCAAGCGAACGGGACGAGTCATCCAGGTTCCTGTCGGCAAGGAGCTGCTTGGACGCATCGTCGATCCTCTCGGTCGTCCGCTGGATGGAAAAGGACCGATCGACGCCAAAGAAACGGCGGTCATCGAACGCAAGGCGCTCGGCGTGGTGCAGCGGCAGCCGGTAAAGGAGCCGTTGCAGACAGGAATTAAAGCAATCGACGCCATGATTCCCATCGGCCGCGGCCAGCGCGAGCTGATCATCGGCGACCGCCAGATCGGAAAGACGGCGATCGTCGTCGACACTTTTATCAACCAGCGCGACACCGACGTATACTGCATCTATGTGGCCATCGGGCAAAAGGCCTCCACGGTCGCACGCGTCGCCAAAACATTGGAAGATTACGGCGCCATGGAACACACCATAATTGTCGCCGCGGCGGCGGACGCTCCGGCGCCCATGCAGTATATTGCGCCTTATGCCGGCGCGACCATGGGAGAATACTTTCGCGACAACGGCATGCACGCCGTCATCGCCTACGACGATCTCTCAAAACATGCTTGGGCCTATCGTCAGGTTTCCCTGCTGCTGCGCCGTCCGCCGGGACGCGAGGCCTACCCCGGCGATGTATTCTATTTGCACTCCCGACTCCTGGAGCGCGCGGCAAAATTATCCGATGATCTTGGCGGCGGCTCGTTAACCGCTTTGCCGATCATTGAAACCCAGGCCGGCGATTTCTCCGCTTATATTCCGACGAACGTTATCTCCATTACAGACGGCCAGATTTACCTGGAACCGAACCTGTTCTACGGCGGCATTCGCCCCGCTGTAAACGCGGGTCTCTCGGTTTCACGCGTCGGCGGCGCCGCCCAGGTAAAGGCCATGAAAAAAGTGGCCGGAAGCCTTCGCCTCGACCTTGCGCAATATCGCGAGCTGGAAGCGTTTGCAAAATTCGGCTCCGATCTGGACAAGGCGACGCAGCGCCAGCTCAATCGCGGCCA
>JAJRST010000318.1 GCA_024278645.1 bacterium
AAAATCCAGCAGTCAAATTCAACTTTTGCCAGATTTGGTAAAAAATCAATTTTTAAGACACTAATCATTTTGTCCCGAATCATTTTGTCTTTTACTTTAGTCCGCTCGGAATAAATTATTTTGACCAAGATGGTTTTGCCATCATTCAAATGAAATAACCTTCCCCATTTACATGTTGATTTTTCGTGTGCATAGTCCTATATTGTCAGGTTTTCGGAGAAGCTATGAAAAATAAAGATGTTGTCGACATACTATTAAAATTTGCCGATGTCCTCGAATTCAAGGGCGAAGCGCCCTTCAAGGTGAACGCCTATCGCCGCGCCGCATGGAACATCTCGGACGTGGAGGATGTGGAAAAATTGTGGCGGGAGGGACGCCTCGGCGACGTCCCCGGCGTGGGCAAGGCACTGGTGGAAAAGCTGGATCAGTTTTTCCGCACCGGCCATATCCGCCAGCTTGATGAACATCTCGAGAACGTTCCAAAAGATTTGTTCGATCTGCTTTCCATCCAGAATTTCGGCCCAAAGACGGCCGCGCTCGCCTACAAGGAATTGGGCGTGGAGACCGTGGACGACCTGCGCGCCGTCGTCGAAGACGGCCGCCTGGCCAATCTCCCGGGCATGGGGCCGAAAAAAGTGGCGAACATCAAAAAAAGTCTGGAGCTGTTCGAAACCGCGCAAAAGAGTATTTCCATCGGCATGGCCGTCGAGATTGTCGCCGAGGTCATCGCCTGGCTGCAGGAAAACGCCGGGGATAAAATCGGCCGCATTTCGCCCGCGGGTTCTGTTCGGCGTTACAAAGAGACGGTGCACGACATCGACGTCCTCGTGGAGACGAACGACGGCGAAGCGGTGATCGAGCTGTTTACGCAGTTTCCAAAAGTGACGCGCGTCCTCGGCGCCGGCGCGACCAAGGGCAGCGTGCTGCTCGACGATCGCTTCCAGGTGGATTTACGCGCCGTTCCTGCGGAAAGCTATGGCGCGGCGCGGCAATATTTCACCGGCTCCAAGGCGCATAACGTCAAATTGCGCGAAATCGCCAAAAAGCAGGGTTTCAAAATCAACGAGTATGGAATTTTCAAGGGCGAGGCAAAGATAGGCGGCGAAAGCGAGGAGCGGATTTACCATGCCCTGGATATGGACTGGATCCCGCCGGAGCTGCGCGAGGATCGCGGCGAGATCGAAGCCGCCGCGGAACACGCCCTGCCCGAACTGCTGACCCTCGACGACATCCGCGCAGACCTGCATGCGCACACAACGAACAGCGACGGACAGCATACGCTCGAGGAACTGGTCGGCATGATGCGCCGGCGCGGCTATGCATACATGGCCGTGTGCGATCATTCCAAAAGCGTTTTTTACGCCAACGGCATGGATGAAGGGCGGCTGCTCGAGGCCGTCGAGGCGATTCGCCGCCTGAATGCGGAGATGAGCGATTTCACCGTGCTCGCCGGCGCCGAGGTGGACATCCTCTCGGATGGCGCCCTGGATTACAGCGACGACGTTCTGGCGCAGCTCGATTTTGTCGTCGCTTCCATTCACAGCGCTTTCAAACAAGACCCGACGGCGCGCACCATCGCCGCCATGGAAAACCGTTACGTGGACGTCATCGGACATCCCACGGGGCGGTTGATCTCGCGACGCGAGGGCTTTGTCCTGGATATGGATCGGGTTATGGAGGCCGCCCTGCGCACGGGAACGGCGCTGGAGGTGAACTCTTTTTGGGATCGACTGGACCTGAACGATGTGAATGTGCGCAAGGCGGTGAGCAAAGGCGTGAAACTGTCCGTCAATACGGATGCGCACCATCAGCGTCATTTGCCGATGATGGCCCTGGGCGTGGGCACGGCGCGGCGCGGCTGGGCGCGAAAACAGGATGTGATCAATACTTTTCCTCTTGATGAACTGCGCCGATGGCAGAAAAGGAATCGATGATCAGCGCTGTAAAATCGACGTAAAAGGAGAGCGACCTGGGACGGCAGGAACAACAACGATTCGGCGATTATTTTCATGCGACAAGGATGCCCTTTTACGGCGTTTTTTTAACGCTGCCGCTCATGCTGCTCTATGAAATGCTGATCATCTTTTATCGCTTTGACAAGGGCCGGTTCACTCGCAACGCCGCCGATGTGTGGGCCAAATATCTCATCGAATATTTCGGCGCCCACGGCACCTTTGCTTTTGGCGTGCTCATTCTGCTGCTGGCGACCTTTGGTTTTGTCTCCATGGTGCGCGAAAAGCATGATGTCAGTTTGAAATACGCCCTGCTGGCGATTCTGGAGAGCAGCATCTATGCCTGGATTTTAGCGCTCGTGGCCTCTCGCCTGACATCGTTTATTCTCGTGCATTTATGGTTGTCCGAGGAGGCGCAGTTAAAGTTGGTGCTCTAGCTGGGCGCCGGCGTGTATGAGGAATTGGTTTTCCGCGCCATTGGCTATGGCTTTATTCCCTATGCGCTTTTATTTTTATTCCGACTGCCGGATCGCAAAAAGGCAAAAAACGCCCGACGCCAGTTTGTCAACCAACGCGTCGGCCTGGAGTTGAAACTGTTTGCGGCGCTGGCATCATCGCTGCTCTTTGCCTGGCTGCATGATGTCAATTCGTTTTCCTTGGCGGACTATACGACCCTGTACCGCTTTTGCATGGGCATCCTTTTTTGCGTGTTGTACGAGTTTCGCGGGTTGGGCGTCGTCGTATGGACGCATACTTTGTATGATATTTTTGTATCTTTAGCCGCGTGAAAATTTTATGAATTTTAAGAAAACAGCTTTTATCGCCCTGGCCATCCTGGGCGCCGTTATTATCGTAGCAGCGACGACTTTTGGCTATGTCGTCTTCTATCCTTTTTCACCGCCGCCGCAGGCGGAGGATGTGGACGTCATAGTTCGCTGGGGCGCCTCTTTTAGCCGCGTGGCGGAGGAGCTGCACGAAAAGGACGTTGTTCGCAGCGTCGATCAATTCAAGTTTACGGCCATGCTTTTCGATAAAACGCAAAAACTGCGCGTAGGCAAGTTTACACTCAAACGCGGCATGTCCAATCACGCGGCGCTGAAAGCGTTGATCGAGGGCCCGCAGAGCTACATCACAATCACCCTGCCGAACGGCTACGACTCGCGGCGTTTCGCCAAAATCATCGAACGTCGCCTGGAAATCGATTCGGCGAAAATCGTCGCCCTCGTCGCCGACACGTCATTTATTCGCGAACT
>JAJRST010000019.1 GCA_024278645.1 bacterium
TACCTCTATCGTATTGAGGCAGGCTCCTTCATCCAGACGAAACGAATGGTGCTATTAAAGTAAGTATTCACAATCATCACAAGGCAGCGCCTCTTGAGTGGCGCTGCCTTTTTTCTAAGACAGAGAGCACGTTTACGGCTAAAAAGAGATCCAGGTTTAACATCACTCTGATATCATTGCAAAGTTTTAATACACATTGATGCGTTTTTTTCAATGCCGGCGTCAACGCATTGGCGAAACAAACGGCACAACAACAGGCGTAAGTTGAGAGATTTCTCCTAAAAGCAGCCAAGATCGCAGCAGCAGTGAAATTAATGTTTTCTGGACAACCAAGATGAAAGACATTTTGAATTCTTGTCGTCAAAGAGACCTTTTATATTTTGGAGTTGATTGCTGATGAGTTGGAGCATTATTAAAACAGCACAGGAATAGTTTTACGTTGTTGCGTGAGAGTGCTTGGTAAACCTTTGACCTGTCTTGACATTTTGGATGCAAATGCATGTAAAAGGCGAAATGAGATGTCATGCAGTTGCTCAAAATTAATGAGTTGACTCGAGAGTAAGAGGCTCTTTATCCGGAGGGGAATCATGAGAAAACCAATGAAAAACATAATCAAAGTTCTAATGTTTGTGCTCATTCCCGGAACCCTGGTTGTTTTTGCACAGGACCCTTTCGTGGCGCTGAATCCTTATAGCGGCGATGAAGGCAGCTCGAACGGCGTCGGCTGGGCCGACTATGATGGGGATGGCTACCAGGATATTTATGTCTGCAACGGATCCGATTTTACCGGCCAGAAGAACTTTTTGTACCGCAACAAGGGCGACGGAACATTTGAAAAAATTACTACCGGAAATATTGCAAACGACAATTTGATTTCAGGGAGTTGCAGTTGGGGCGATTTTGATAACGATGGCGACCTGGATTTATATGTATCCTCATTGCAAAATATACTTGGCGCCGGCAAGGAAAATCCCTTGTATGAAAACCAGGGCGACGGCACTTTTGTAAAAAATACCACCGCCGGACCGCCGGTCAGCGACGCCGAAAACTCCGCCGCCGTCGGATGGGGAGACTATAACAGCGACGGTTGGCTCGATCTGTTTGTGACCAACGGCTATACCGGCTCGATTGAAAATACCCTTTACAGCAGCGATGGGGATAAAACGTTCACTTCGGTTACGGGCATTGATCTCGTCAGCTCGGCCAACGCCACCGGCATTGCCGGCTTTGCATGGGCGGACTATGACAATGACGGCGATCTCGATTTGTTCACCGCCAGCTCCGGCGGCGACGATGCAGCAAAAAACTTTTTGTGGCGTAATGATGGAAACGATATGTTTACCAAACTTGCCATTTTTGACGCCGGCGATTCCCAGGCGTGCAGTTGGGGCGACTATGACAACGACGGCGATCTTGATTTGTATATTACAAATTATGGCGAGACCGAAGATACACAGGAGAAAAATTTTCTCTACCGCAACGATGGCGGCGATACTTTTACAAAAATGACGCCCATCGAGGTCGGCGCTATTGTCGACGACTCGCTCATCTCGCGAGGCAGCGCTTGGGGCGACATCGACAATGACGGCGATCTCGATATGTTCGTGGCCACGCCGGGCGAGCCCAGCGATTTTTACAAGAACTGCCTGTACATAAACGATGGCGACGGTTTTTTTACCAAAGATACGACGAGCGTTATAAGAAACTCGGCCTGGGGCTTTGGTACGGCCATGGCGGATTTCAACAACGACGGCTTTTTGGATATCTTTCTCTGTCGCTCTTTTGACAACGTTCTTTATAAAAATGTTGAAATATCGAACGGAAATACGAATCACTGGCTCATCGTAAATCTGGAAGGAACCACATCTAACAAAGCCTGCATTGGGGCCAAGGTTCGTGCTAAAGCGACCATCAATTCACAAGAAGTATGGCAAATGCGCGAGGTGTCCGGCCAGACCGGCTATGGCTCCCAGAACAGCCTGCGCGTTCATTTCGGCTTTGGCGATGCGACGACGGTTACAGAGCTGAAAATAGAATTCCCTTCCGGTAAAACGGTTACGAAAACGAACGTTGCGACCAATCAAATCCTGGACGTTTCCGAAGCCGAGGCGCCCATCGCCATTACTTTGGCGTCTTTTGACGCACGCTATACGCCCTCGGGCGCCGTTTTACTGCAATGGCAAACCATGAGCGAAATCAATACCGCCGGTTTTTATGTGCAAAGAAGCACTGCCAGAACCGGCAAATATTATAGACTAAATTCAAAACTAATAGAGAGTAGAGGTAATCCAACCTCCGGCAGCTTTTATGTCTACGAGGACGAAACCGTTACCCAGCCAGGCCAATATTATTATCGGCTTGAAGAGATAACATTGGACGGATCAAGTTCAACCACTGAACCTGTATCCGCTTCAATTGCTTCCGGCGTCGAAGAAGGGCGAACAAATCCGATGAGCTTTTATTTGGCGCAAAACTATCCGAATCCATTCAACCCGGGCACAAGCATCGATTATGAGCTGCCGATACAAGCCAATGTACGACTCGCAATCTACGACGTAAGAGGCGCTGTTGTCCGCTCCCTTGTCAACCAGGTGCAAGCCGCTGGAGTTTATGGCATCCGGTGGGATGGCAGGAACCAGGAGGGCGAGAGGGTCGGCTCGGGCGTTTACATGCTCCGACTTGACGCCGGTGATGTCGTGCTGACGCGTAAAATGCTTCTGGCCAAGTAGAGATGCTGATTGTTTATTTGGATTTCTCTCTGGAACAATGTGCATCATAAATTTTTGAGGTGATCTCATGAAACGACTTTTTACGATTACGGCGACGCTTTTGCTGACCACCCTCTTGATGGCCGAGCCCCTGCTGTTCCAAGGGGCAAAGAGCTACCGAGGGTCCTCCTTCTATGGCTATGCTACCGACAGAATCGTCGTGACATTTGATCCGCAGACAATTAGCGAGTTTGACAGGACGGCTCTGAAAGCCGGGCGCACCGGCATTGCCGCCATCGATGAGATCGGCCGGCGTTACAGAGCCCGCGTCATTTTTCGGCAGTTCCCCGGTTATGATCCGCAAAAGAGGAACGACCCACATGATCTCTCGCGGTTTTATAAAATCTATTTTACCGAAGCCATTGATGCGCCGACTGTTGCGGATGCCTACAAGGCCCTCGGCGGCGTCCTCGACGCGCAGCCGGTGGGCATTCACTATGTGACGGTCATGCCGAATGACCCGCAGTTCGTCGATCAATGGCACCTGCATCAGGCCAGCGGCGATCACGATGTCGATGCGCCCGAGGCGTGGGACCTTGAAACCGGGGATGCTTCCATTATTGTCGCTGTCATGGATACCGGCGTACGCTACTACCATAAGGACCTCGGCGGCAGCAATGCGTCGTATGCCGATACATCAGGCACGGATGGCAACATCTGGATCAATACCGCCGAAAAAAATGGAACGCCCAATGTTGATGACGACGGTAATGGCTTTGTCGATGATTGGGTGGGTTGGGATTTTGTGGACGGTACTTTTTGGCCGCCAGCAACCGGTGAAGATGTTGGTCCTCAGGATAATGATCCGCGCGACTTTGACGGTCATGGCACACACTGCGCCGGGAACGTCGCGGCATTGAACAATAACGGCTATGGCGTCTGTGCGGTTTCAGGCGGCTGGGGTAATGGCTCGCTGCAAGCGTCGGGAAATGGCGTCAAGGTGATGTGCCTGCGGATTGGGTACCAAACCGCTGTTGGATTAGGCATCGTGCTAATGGATGCCGCGGCCGAAGCGTTCCAATATGCCACGGACA
This sequence comes from bacterium, assembly GCA_024278645.1. GTDB lineage: Bacteria > Zhuqueibacterota > Zhuqueibacteria > Residuimicrobiales > Krinioviventaceae > JAJRST01. The sequence continues at coordinate 3,803 of JAJRST010000019.1, forward strand.
ACGGCGCCAAAATCGCATCGTGCAGTTGGGGATCGTCGGATACCGGCGGCCTTGGCGCGGCTGTGGACAATTTTATCAATGCCGGCGGCCTGGTGTTTCATGCAGCCGGCAATGACAACGCGGATGACCAGGACTATCTCGACAACCGCGGCGATTGCATCAGCGTGGCGTCGACCGATCAAATGATGCAAAGTCGGATTTTTCAAATTACGGCGCCTGGGTGGACATCTCCGCGCCGGGTACGGATATCCTGAGTCTTTATGAAAATAATGACGACCCCGCGAATGACTATGTGGCGACCTTGAGCGGCA
>JAJRST010000319.1 GCA_024278645.1 bacterium
AAGGATCAATCTTTTCTCGCAAATCGCCCGGCAAAAAGCCGAGACTTTCGCCGGCTTCAACAGCGGGGCGACAAAGGATAATGCGCTCGACGCGCTTGTCGCGCAAATGGGCCAGGGCGATGGCCACGGCCATATATGTTTGTCCCGTACCTGCGGGGCCAATGGCGATGACAATGTCATTTTTTTGCATCGCCTCCCAATAGGCTTCCTGGCCTTTTGTTTTCGGTTTGATGACGCCTCGTTTGGTGTAATAGATGGCGGAATCCGGAGCGGGCGCCTGGAAATTGTGCGATTGCCAATCGGACAGGCGAGCGACAGCTTCAATATCATCCTGATCCACGGCGCCCTTGCGGTGGATCATATAGACAAGTTCATTGATCACCTTTTCAGCGTGCTCGACATCCTCCGAGCGTCCCCGAATAATGATCTCGTTGCCGCGGGCGACAATTCGAGCGTCAAGAAACTTTTCCAAAAAGCGGATATTGGTATCGTGGGCGCCGTAAAAGACGAGCGGGTCGACGCCCGTTAAGAGAATTTGTTTTTCCAGTATTTCTGCATTGGTGGTCAAGAAGTTTTTTCTCCAATAAAAAAACTCTCAGCCTGAAGACATACGCTCAGACCGAGAGTTTAATAAATTCAAATAGCCATTATATTTTTACAGCAGACTATTCTTTCGGAATCACAAGGACAGTATGCGGGAAGATCATGTTCGGATCATCGCCAATGATGCCTTTGTTTTTCTCGTAAATTTTGGTCCAGGAAGCGGGATCGCCTATCACTTCCGGATTTTCAGCGATCTTTTGCAGGTAGTCGCCTTGGGCAACAAGGTATTCATCGGGCCCGACTTCTCTCTGGATTTTCAGAATCCAATCCGGATAAATGAGATCCGGATCTTTGATCTGGTCTGCATTATAGGAATAGATTCTCATCCAGTGTGTCGGATCATCGTAAATATCAGGCTTGCCGGAGATTTTCCACAGGTAATCGCCGACGACGACTGTATATTCATCATAAACAGCCTTCGGCATTTTGTTTTTAATCTGGGTCAATTTGCCTTCAATGGTGGCGATCAGGTTTTGCATTTCAGTCAAAGCGGAAATTCTGTTTGTTTTTGCTTCGTCCAATTTGCCGCAAAGCGCTTCAACTTCATCGCGTTTCTGGAACAGCTCTTCCGGCGTTAAGGCCAAAAGACCGTCACATTGTGAATTCAAAGCGTTTAGATCGCTGCGGAATGCATCGACGCCGGCTTGGTCCGTGCCGATTTCTGCTAAAATCTCATTCCACACTTTGTCAGTCTCCGCCTGAACGGCGTCGATTTCTTGCTGCAGCGCTTCATTTGCCGTGCTGCATTCGGCTTTTCCCTTGTCAGCGGCATCCAGTTTTGTCTGCCACTCGGCCAGTTGCTTCTCATACTCTTCCATCGTCATTTTTTCCTGAGCGAAGGAGAGGGAAGCACCAAGCACTAGAACAAGGCTTAGTACGAGTGTTAAAATTGTCTTGTTTGTCACTCTCATTTATTTCCCTCCAAGGGTTTTCAGGTTGATGACCATACTTTAACTTCCCATGGCAGTCAGACGTTCAGAAACAGTTTTTTGCTCTGCCTTCATAGCCTCTAACGCCTGTTTCTTTTCAGCCAACTGGCTTTCAAGGTTTGTTGTCTCGCTCTTGCAATCCGCCAATGCTTGTTCAGCCGATTTTGCGGCGGCCTTGGTTTCCTCAAGAGCCTGGAGTTGCTGTTCATTGGCGTACTTTGTACAGCCGGTGAGCACTAGCATTGCTAATAGCATCACAGCAGATACAACGACCAACGTCTTTAGAGCTTTTCTCATGTACGCTACACCTCCTTTCGAACCTTTCGTTTTTTTGTATTTTTAAGCCTCGTCACGATACGCTTAAGGTCTTTTAAATTACAAATTTAAAGATGAATCATTTTAATAAAAAATCGAGTAATTGTCAAGCGGAAAATGGCTTTATCAGCACAGACAAAACTTATGCTATCTGGCGATTTATCAAACATTTAAAACATTGCCAGCAGCAGAAAATTCCAACTAAATTGAATCAGCTACTTTTTTAAGCGAAGTCCGAGCTCCACCAACTGCTCCGGGTCAACGCTCGAAGGCGCACCGTCCATCAAAGAGGAGGCGCTGGCTGTTTTCGGAAACGCAATCACATCCCGGATCGAGCTGCACCCGGCAAGAATCATGATGAGACGATCAAAGCCAAAGGCGATGCCGCCGTGCGGCGGCGCGCCGTACTTGAGCGCTTCAAGCAAAAAGCCGAATTTTTCTTCCGCTTCGGTCGGTGAAATTTTCAACGCCTCGAACATTTTCGACTGCACGTCCTGGCGCGATATTCTGATGCTGCCGCCGGCGATTTCCATGCCGTTGAGCACCAGATCATAGGCGCGCGCACGCACTTTACCGGGATCGGTCGCTATCTTATCTTCATCTTCCGGAATCGGCGATGTAAACGGATGATGCAGCGCCACATAACGATTCCGCTCCGCGTTCCATTCGAACAGTGGAAAATCCACGACCCAGGAAAGACTCATTTTATTGGGATCGATAAGATCAAGACGATTGGCCATTTCCATGCGCAGCTCCGCAAGAACACGACGAGCCAGGTCCTGCTCCTCGGCGCAAAAGAACAGCATATCGCCTTCATGGGCGTCGAACGCTTCGATGAGCGCGCGCGACTGTTCGTCGTTGAAAAACTTGGCCAGCGAACCCTCCAGAACGCCGGCGCCCACTTTCATGGCCGCCAGGCCGCCGGCGCCGCGCTGTTGCGCCCAGGCCGACAGATCATCCTGTTGCTTTCGCGAATAGCCGGCGCAGCCGGGAGCGCAAATGCCGGCCACTCTTTTGCCGGATTTCGCCGCACTGGAAAACACTTTGAAATCGCTCTCTTTTACAATGTCGGTCACGTCCGAAATTTCCAGACCAAAGCGCAAATCGGGACGGTCGATGCCGTATTTGTTCATCGCCGTCTCGTAGGAGATGCGCGGAAAAGGCGTCGATACATCAATGCCTCGAATTTCTTTCAGAACCCGGACCATGAGCCCTTACACAACCTGAAATATATCTTCTTCATCAACAAAGGACATTTCCACATCGATCTGGGTGAATTCGGGCTGGCGGTCGGCGCGCAGGTCTTCGTCGCGAAAGCAGCGCACGATCTGAAAATAGCGATCGAATCCGGCGACCATCAAAAGCTGCTTGTAGGTCTGCGGCGACTGCGGCAGGGCAAAGAACTTGCCTCGCCACACGCGACTGGGCACCAGAAAATCCCTGGCGCCTTCCGGCGTGCTCTTCATCAAATAGGGAGTTTCAATCTCTAAAAAGTCATGGCTGCTGAAATAGTTGCGTACGATCTGCGCGGTGTTGTGACGCATAATAATATTCGATTGCATCTCCTGGCGACGCAAATCGATATAGCGATATTTTAAACGGATATCCTCGGAGGCGACGTTTTCACCGACAATATTAAATGGCGGCGTCAGCGATGGATTCAGCACCTCCATTTCGGAGGCGAGCACTTCGATCTCCCCGGTGGCCAGGTTGGGATTGATCATGCCGTCCGGTCGACTATCCACAACGCCTTTAAAAGCAACCACCCATTCGTTGCGAAGCTTCTTTGCCTCTTCATACGCGTTGGATTCCGGACGAATATTGATTTGCGTAATACCCCAGCGATCTCGCAAATCAATAAAAATAATGCCGCCGTGATCCCGCCGCGTGGCGACCCACCCCATCAATATGACCTCGGCGCCGATATCTTTTTTGGACAACTTGCCGCAGTTATGTGTTCTTTCCCATTTCATTTCAAAACGCCTGTTTGTGACCTGTTTCAAACCTTCAAGCAGCTAATTTACAACTTTTTTATTAAAAAACAACGTCGTTGTATTATGCAAATGTATAAAAATTTTACTTTTATTATTAAAGAGACTTCAGTGTGTTGACAAGCATCCGGAAAGCCTGATCGGG